>JBDSHD010000026.1:0-8457 GCA_039918655.1 Dehalococcoidia bacterium
AGAGGGGCAGGCTGTTTACGAGGTTTCTCGCGCACACGCCAACCATATGGCGTTAAAGTTCGAGTGCGGGACCCGCAACCGTGAGTTCCTAGAACCTGGACGCCATTCCTCGTAACTGATGCACCGAGAGTAGCTGTGGCGCCCCCGGCAGGATTCGAACCTGCAACCTACTGCTTAGAAGGCAGCCGCTCTGTCCCTTGAGCTACGGGGGCCCGTTCCCATTGTAGAACGCCCGGGCCGCACCGTTCAGTCCCCTGGCGTCAGTCCTTGGGCGTTCAGCCCGAAACCGTTCTCACCTTGTGCAACGACCCGCTGATCGCGTCCACAGACACGATCCGGAATCCCGCCAGGTCCGGCGATGTCGTGTAGTACTTCTGCACCAACCGCCCAACCGGCTGCGCCGCGACAACCGCCAGTGTCGACGCCGCGATCGCCCGGAACAACCCGTCCGCGGCGTTCTTGCCGGTATTGATCGCCGCGAACGACGCGACGCCTGCCAGCGCCCCGGCGACCGCGATGTTCGTGCCGCACATTGGCGTCACCGCCAACCGCTCCTCGCCGCCCTGAAGCCGCGTCAGCGCCTCGTCCGCGTAGGCCCGCAGCTTCTCCGTCGGCACCTTCGCGTAGACGTAGAAACCGTCCGTCCCCGCTCGCCCGATCACGCGCATCGGCCCCTCGCGGGCCAGCATCAGTGTCACCGTCGCGTGCTCCAGCCCGTGATTGCGCCGCACTTTTCCCAGCGCCCGCCTGATCTTGTCTCCAATCGTTCGTTCGTTACTCATGTCGTCGCTCAGTATAACCAGACGCTCAATAACCATCAGTAGTTAAGGCGCAGGCGTCGGTTGCTCCTCACTGATCCAGCCAATGATCCCTATATCCCCCGAGTTAGGCGCGCCCATCGCCACCGTCAGGCGCTGACCGGTCTGCGCCACCAACAGCAGACTCTGCTCCCCCTTGTCCACGAGCGAACTTCCCGAGTTGTGCGTTACCGCCAACCAGCTCCCGTCCGGCGCCCAGGACCGCGGCTCATCAAAACCACTCTCCGGTTGGGGCAGGTACGAAACCTCGGTGCCATCGATCGCTACCAGCACCAATAGCCCGGGGCCTCCTGTAGGAGCTACTACTCCGACCGCGGCGCGGCGCGAATCGGGGTGCCACGCCGGGCTCAAGTGATATCCCGCGCTCAGGCCGTGCGCCGGCAGTGGCACGGCCGTCCCCTCGATCAGGTCTGCCACGTACGCCCTCGTCAAAATGTCGTCGTCCACGAACTCCTGACGCAGGTAGGATATCCTCCGCCCGTCCGCGCTCAGCTCGAAGTCGAGCACCGGCTGCGGCGACAGCTCCACCACCAGCATCGCCCGCGGCGCGGGCGTCGGCTGCGGCGTTACAGTGATCTCCGGCACCGGCTCGTTCCGGGCGATCGCCTCCTCCACCGCCCGCCGGTTCGCGTCGTCCGCTGCCTTTTGAGCGTCGATCGCCATCTGGTCCACGGTCAGGATCGCCTCCAACGTGGCCGGGGAGTAGACACCAGCCAGCGAGTCCCCGGCGGTACCACCACGCACCTGCACGAATACCAGGGACTGCCCGTCCTCCGACCACCCAATCGGCGTAAACGAATAGACACGCGCGATCGTGTCAGATATGACGGAGACCGCAGGTTCCGGCGTCGGCGTCGGCGTTTGGTCCTCCGGCGTCGGCAGCGGTTCTGGTGTGGGGGTTGGTGTCGGCGCCCCCCTCGGCGTCGGCGTGGGAGTCGGATCGTCAGGGTGCGCGATCCGCAGCCGCATAATGAAGAACGTCGCGTTCAGGAACTCCGGACCGCGCAACCGCCGCACGTACACCAGCCGGCTGTCTTCCGACCAGAGCGGTTTGTAGGTGTAATCGAGACCCTCCGCCAGCTTCACGCTCTCCTTCTCGTCCGACGTCAGGTCAATCACGTAAAGCTCTGCCTGCGACGATTCCGGGCCGATGGCTATGTCCGGCAACGTCAGGTACGACAGCAACTTCCCGTCAGGCGACAACGAAGGCACAGTGGCGAAGCCCTCCCGGTGCGGGATTCGCGCCATCTCGCTCCGCTGCGCCGGGTCCTGCGGCAGCACCCGCCAGATTACGTCCTCCGTCTCGCCGTACTCGCGGTACACCAGCCGGTACGAAGTCTCGGGCGGCGCCTGGGTCGGTCCGGGCGTAGGCCTCGGTGCAGCCGTCGGCGTCGGCGTCGGCTCGGGCGTGGGGGTTGGTGCTTGGGACCCGCCGCTACTGACGAGCGCGACGACCAGGATGATGCCCAGCAGAATGACGGCGGCCATGCCGGCACCGAGCGCGATCACGCGCCGCCGCCCAAGGCGTTCAATTAGCTCCTTCAGTTTCAATTCCATAGTCGCCAGCGCGAGTTCGCGTTCACACTATGGTTACGCACCTCGTCCCGTATAGGTTCGAGCCTCAGCCCCTCAGAATCCAGCGGGCGGCGAAATCGCGGCAGGGTATAATGCGGTCAATAATCAGCCAGCGACCGGCGCAGGCCCCAACCGGAGCAATCAAGGGAAGGCACGGACAGAAGGATGGTCAAACAGAAACCCCGGACGATCAGGGAACTACGGGACTCCGGCTATAAGCCACGATCTGTGAAGCAGGAGATGCGCCGCAATCTGATCGCTCGCATCGAGTCCGGACAGGAGCACTTCCCCGGCATCATAGGCTATGAGGAGTCTGTTCTCCCTCACCTCGAAAACGCCATCCTATCCGGTCAGGACGTCATCTTTCTCGGCGAGCGTGGACAGGCCAAGTCGCGCCTCATCCGCTCCCTCACCGCCCTCCTCGACGACGAGATCCCGGCGATCAGCGGCTGCGAGATCAACGACAGCCCCTTTGACCCCATCTGCCGCCGCTGCCGCGACATCCTCGACTCCGAAGGCGACAACGCCGAGATCGAATGGATCGACCGCGAGCGCCGCTACGGCGAGAAGCTCGCCACCCCGGACATCACCATCGCTGACCTCATCGGAGAGGTTGACCCAATCAAGGTCGCCGAGGGCCGCTACCTCTCCGACGAACTCACCATCCACTACGGCCTCGTCCCCCGCCACAATCGTGGCATCTTCTGCATCAACGAACTCCCGGACCTCGCGGAACGCATCCAGGTCGGCCTCCTCAACATCATGGAAGAGCGCGACGTCCAGATCCGCGGCTACCGCATCCGTCTCCCCCTCGATGTCCTCGTCGTCGCCACCGCCAACCCGGAGGACTACACCAACCGCGGCCGCATCATCACCCCGCTCAAGGACCGCTACGGCTCCCAGATCCGAACGCACTACCCGAAGAGCCCCGAAGCCGAGATCGCCATCGTCGAACAGGAGCGCTCGCACTTCGAGGACGATACCGAGCGTAAGGTGACCGTCCCGCAGTACATGAAAGAGATTGTGGTGGAGATCACCCGTCTCGCTCGCCGCAGCCCGGACATCAACCAGCGCTCCGGCGTCTCAGTCCGCGCCACGATCGCCGACTATGAAGCCCTCCTCGCCAACGCCCTCCGCCGCGCCATTCGCCTCAGGGAGGATGAGGTCGTCCCCCGTGTCAGCGACCTTCCCTTTGTCCTGCCAGCCCTCACCGGCAAGATCGAGTTTGAGACCGTCGACGAAGGGCGCGAAGAACAGATCATAGACCGCCTGGTCCAGGGCGCCGTGCTCGCCGTCTTCAATCACTACTTCTCTCTCGGCGAGTTGGAGCCCATCGTTGCCCGCTTCAAGGCCGGTTTCGCTGCCGAAGTCTCAGACCTGACTTCCTCGGTGGATTACACGAAGCTCGTCAAGGAAACCGAGGGCCTCGACGCGGCCATCGAGAAACTAGGCGTCTCGGACAGCGGACCCCAGATCGCCTCCGCCGCCGAGTTCGTCCTTGAGGGCCTTCACCTCAACAAGCGCCTCAACAAGGACAAAGTCGCCGGCCGCTACCAGTATCGCGGCTAAGGATCGCCACCACGCGCCTCGGTCGGTCCCGCCGCTCCAGGATCGGCGGCGCTCGGGTCTGCTGGCCCCGCGGCCCTTTCCGGTGGTGTTAGACCGTCGCCCTTGCCGTCCGCGGCATTCGCCTCGTCACCCGCCACGATTATCTGCCTGTGATTAGGAAGGGCACCCGCTCCGAGTTCGGAATCTGTATCGCCTCGCGTCTTGCTCATCACAGGTGCGTCTGAACTCTATGGTCAACCAATCTCGGTCATCGCCGCACGCCCACGAACACCTCGTGCGTCCCCGGTTGCACCTCCGAATGCACCAGCGGCTCCACGCGTGCCTCGAACCTGCCCGTCCACCTCGCGCAGCAGGTACGCGAAGTCAACCGTGTATGTCTCATCGTTCGGGTTCGGATGCCAGGCCCACTCCAGATATCGGAGCCCCCGTCCGTCCAGGGCATCGTGACCGCCGCGCTCGGTCGACTCCTTGAAGTTCTCCCGCACGTAGTCCGGGGCGAACAAGACGCCACCGCCCGGCCGGCAGTGCACGGCTGCCGTTTCGATCGCCAACCTCAGGTTGCCTTCCGTCGTCATGTAGCACACCGCATCGTGCACAAACACCGCGTCAAACGTCTGGCCCAGCCGTAACGTCCGCATGTCTCCCTGCACATGCTCCAACTCCGGATTGATCGTTCCGCTCAGCGCCAGCATCTCCCCCGAGATGTCGGTCAGGGTCAGCTCAAAGTCGCGCTTCATATGAAGGGCGTTGTTCCCGCCTCCGCTGCCCAGCTCCAGCACCGTCAGGTAGCTCGCCTTCGGTCGCTTCCACCAGCAACCGACTATAGAATGCCGCCTCTTCTGCGTAGTCCTCCGGCGCTGTCAGAAGGTGAAACCAGCCCGCAGGTTCCCGTACAACCTGGGTGCACCGGCGCTCACGCCACGGCCGGAAATTCGAACGTCGCGCCCTCCGCGCCCCCCGTCACCTCCACCCCACTGGCCGCGCTCGCCGCTTCCCGCACCATACAGTCAATCGTGTCGTCATCGTGATTTGGGTCATGGTGGAACGTCAGCAGCCGCTTGACGCCCGCCTCCGCTGCGAACTGCGCCGAGTGCCGGGACGTGCTGTGCCCCCAGCCCACCCTCGCCGCGTACTCCCCCTCGTCGTACTGCGAATCGTGCAGCAGCAGGTCCGCTTCCTTGCACAGCGCCAGGCCTGACGTCCACTCGGGCTCCAGCGGAAACGACGGCGATGCCAGCGCCACCTCGTGGTCTGGAAGGTAGGCGATCGCCGAACGTCCGTTGCTCACCCGGTATCCCATCGTCGGCCCCGGGTGGCAGACCAGATCCGAAGTCACTTCCAGACCCCCGAGCTGGAACTTCCGCCTCGGCGCGTCGTGCAACTCCAGCTTGCAGGTGAAGTCTCGGATGCACACCGGGAACAATGGCGGCGAAAGATACCGTGCCAGCCGCCGGTGCAGCGTCATCGTCGTCGAAGGCGGCCCCCAGATATGCACCTCCATCGACGGGTCGAACAGCGGCCGAAAGAACCCCAACCCTTGCAGGTGGTCCATGTGAAAGTGCGTCAACAGGATATCCATGCGCCGCACATTCGGGTCCACCGCCGAAGCCGCGTTCCGCAACCCCGTTCCCGCATCAAGGATCACCACCGTCCCATCGTCACCCACCACCTCCACGCACGAGGTGTTTCCCCCGTACCGCACCATCTCCGGCCCGATGTGAGGGAACGATCCCCGCGCCCCTAGCAGCGTCACCTTCACTCGTGCGGTTCCCAGAACATCGCCATCGCGCCCAGGTAATGTCCTCCCTGCGCCACCAACGGCACCGCCGTGATGTCAAGCAGCCTCGTAGCCCCGTCCAGCGCCGTGATCCGCACTCGTAGGTGCGCGGGCCGGCGCTGCGTCAGAGCGATCCCGATCGGCAAATCACTGTCGGCAATCGGCGTGCCGTCGGGTGCAGTCGTCTCGAAGATCTTCGGCAGGTCGCGCAGCCGCATCTCCCCCGCCTCATCGAACCGCTTGCCCAGCAGCGCCTCGGCCGGCTCGTTGTAGTACAAAAGCTCACCGCGCGTTCCCGCGATCCACACTGGCATCGCCATGTGACTCGCCCACTGCCTCAGCAGAATGATCTCGATCGGTCGCTGCTTACTCATCGTCCGGTGCTGGCAGTCTAATCCACACCACCCGTTTTGAGAAGAGGCTGATCCGTCACCGTCATCCTGAGCGGGACAACATTCTTCGACGGCGCGGTCACCCGTCGCTCAGGATCTGGGGGGAATCGCGTCGGCAACGGCGCTAACCCTGTTTGCCAGCTGTGCTAGGCCCTGACCCCGGCTACCAAAGGCGTCCGCGCGTCACGCCGGGATCACCTAGTCGCAATCCAGGTCCATAGCCCGCTGCCGGGGCTTAAGCGGCGTTAGCTCGGTACCCACGGTCACGATCAGCGCGAGCGGCCCTTGGGACTGCGTGTGTCAGGCCCATCTGAGCCAAAGGACTCAGCCGAGCTTGGGCACGTTGACAACGACGTAGCCAGCGCTCGACTCGGGCTCTTCTGAGTACGTTACACCGGCCCTGGGGCTGCGAAAGGTAACCAGGACTGGCACCGTGAGAGGGGTATTGCTGGGAGGCCAAACAATGTCGGTCTCTGGTGCCTGCGCGGACGTCAGGGTCCATTTGAAGACCATCGGGCGGCCCACCTCGATCGCGAGTAACACCGCTGCGCGCAGGTCCACCTTCTGCGCCATCGGCCACTCATTTGCTATATGCAGAATCTCTTCGGGTGTCATTCGTCCCGGAGCGCCGAACTGGTCCTCGAGGAACTGCGATAGTGGACTGACTGTGATCTGGCCCATGTTTTCCTGCCATTGCTCCGGGTAATGCATGAGCTTGGTCAACACCCTGGTGATGTTGGTGTCGCCACTGTTAACGGCCTTCACGAAGGTCTTGAGGGTACTGAAGGGAGGCATGCGATTCCCCTTTCTGCGCTGAGCCAGCGCTATGACGTGGCACCGGAATTATAGCGCGCAAGCTGACATTTGTCGCGCTCTACCACCGGACCTCGTAAAGGCGGACGGGCTCCTCGAACCCTTTGAGCGCGTGCTCGCCGGTGTCGGACACCAGGAACCGCTTGCCGGTAGTCAATCCGCGGACGACCTCTGTGACGAGGATCTGGCCCGGCTCTGCCGCATCGCGGACGCGCGCGGCAAGCTGGACGCTCACGCCATACAGGTCGCCTTCTTCCGCGACGGGTTCGCCGGCGTTGATGGCGATTTTGACCTGCAGGAGCGCGTCCGGTTCCTCCTCGGCGCGTGCGGCGACCGCTCTCTGGATCTCAATGGCGCACTCCACGGCCTGCGTCGCCGAGGCGAAGGAGCCCATGATCCCGTCGCCCGTGTGCTTGATGTCGCGCCCGCCGTGAGCGCGAAGCGCCCGGCGCACGATCGTATTGTGGGTCCGCACGACCTCCTGCGCCTTCGCGTCACCCAACCGCTGCGTCATTGGCGTCGACCCGGTGATGTCCGTGAAAAGGATGGTCACGGGAGCGCCGGCTGCCCCCTCGTCCATTCGTGTATCCTCCGCCTCGTCCTCGCCCAAGAACTGGCGGACTGCTCGGACCACCGAGGCCGTATCGCCCATAAACGGTATCGGAGAGTCGCCCTCCAGCAGCACGAGATTCGCGTCTGGGATGCGCGTTGCCATGTCTTTCAACACGGTGACATCGATGAGCGGGATCTCGCGGCGATGCAGCACCAACGTCGGGCACCGGATATCTGCCAGCTGTTCCTTGACGTCTATCTCATACAAGGCGTCCGCGAGGGAGCGCAGCACCTCAGGCGTGGTGCATTGACGGTAGAATGCGGCGAGCTGTCGCGCCTCCCCCTCTGCCTTCCAGCCCAGTAACGCGCGGGCCGTCGTCTCCGTGTACACTTCCCAGTCCTGGTCGAGCAATGCCCGCAGGGCCTGTGTGCGCGGTGCGCCGGAGACATCCGCTCGACGGGCCCAGCTGCACCAGAGGATGAGGTGCGAAACGCGATCCGGGTTTTGCGCTGCGTAAGCCATCGCGGTCATCCCTGCGTCAGCAGCGCCGAAGAGAGCGAAGCGCTCCAGTTGCAGCCTGTCCACCACGGCCTCCACGTCTCTAATCTGCGCCGCCAGCGAGAAGTCCTTGGTCTCTCGATCCGAGAGGCCCATGCCCCTGCCGTCGAACCGGACGAACGTGTGCCCGGCCGAGAGCAACTCGTACCAGCGACGGCATTCCGGGATCTGTAGCTCCATCTGTACGTGGCTGAAGGGGGTGAAGGGCAGGTACACAAGAGGCGGCCCTTCATTGACGGTGTAGTAGGCGATGCTCACACCGTCGCTCGCCCTGGCGTACTGAACACGCGGTTGCATCACGGACTCAATCCTTCACGTTTCGGAACTTCGGCTTGCCAGTATCCGCATGTTGCACTCTACCACGGCCAACACCGCCACCAACTCCGTCCCGCTCATCCTGAG
>JBDSHD010000027.1:0-8965 GCA_039918655.1 Dehalococcoidia bacterium
GTGAAGCCCGCCGAGGTCACGCCGCTCACCGCGCTCGCCCTCGCCGAACTCGCGGTCGAGGCCGGACTCCCGCCCGGCGTCCTCAACGTCGTGCCCGGGAAGGGCTCCGTCGCCGGCGAGGCGCTCATCGCCCACCCGCTCGTCCGCAAGATTTCCTTCACCGGCTCCACCGAGGTCGGCGAGCACGTCATGCAGACCGCCGCCCACGGCATCAAGCGCGTCTCCCTTGAACTCGGCGGCAAGTCGGCGTCCCTCGTCTTCGCCGACGCCCGCCTCGATGCCTGCGTCGAGTCGTCAATCTTCGCCGTATACGACAACGCCGGCCAGGACTGCTGCGCCCGCTCCCGCATCCTCGTCGAGCGCTCCATCTTCGCCGAATTCGTCGACCGCTTCGCCGCCCGCGCCCAGTCCATGCGCATCGGCGACACCGCCGATGAGGCAACCGAAATGGGCCCGCTCATCACACCCCAGCACCGCGAAAAGGTAGAGGGCGACATGCAAACCGCCGACACCGAAGGCGCCACACGCGTCTGCGGAGGCGACCGCCTCGACGGGTCCGGCAACTTCCTCTCCCCGGCCGTATACGTCGACGTGAAGCCCGCGATGCGTCTATTCCAGGACGAGGTCTTCGGCCCGGTCGTCGCCATCGTCCCCTTCGACGACGAAGACGAAGCGGTCCGCCTCGCCAACGACACCATCTACGGCCTCTCCGGCTCCATCTGGACCCGCGACATCGGCCGCGCCCTGCGCGTCGCCCGCACCGTCGAGACCGGCATGCTCTCCATCAACTCCTCCTCCTCCGTCCACATCGAAGCCCCCTTCGGCGGTAGCAAGCAATCCGGCCTCGGCCGCGAGCAAGGCATGGCAGCTCTCGAACACTACTCGGAATACAAATCCGTCTTCATCGCCGACGACTAAACCTCAATACCCGAAGGTCAGACTGAAGTCTGACCCAAATCTCATCTGAGACATCTGTGCCTTGCCCGCCGTGGAGGGTAATCCGTGGACTCCTACAATCAGGACTCAGCCACCACCGCCGCCCTCGAAGCCGCCGGCAACAACAGCACTACCAGCGCGCACGCCGCCAGCACCGCGAACAACGCTCCCATCGCCACGTACCCACCCGCGCTGATCGCCAGCCCGCCACCGACCGCGCCCACAAACGCGCCCGACATGAACACGATCCCATGCAGCGAAATCGCCGTGCCCTCGGAGCCCGGCGCGAGGTCCATCAGCATATTGTTCAGCGCACCCACGCCCGGCGCACGCGAAGCCGCGAACGCCATTGCGAGCACTATCGTCAGCGGTACCACTGCCGTCGAGGACACCACCGCGAACGGCAGAATCGAAGCCGCTACCGCAGACCACACCGCGATCGGCCACGGCCGCGAACGTCGCGCCAGGAAGATCCCGACGCCACCGCCAACCACGTAGCACCCACCGACCAGCGCAAACAATACCGCCAGCTCAGCTCCATGGGCGCCCAGTTCATCCTCGAAGAACGCGCCGACATACGTGACCATCCCGTTCCACACCGCTGCCCCCAGAACCGCCGCCAGCAGTATCGCCAGCGCGGAGGAGTTCCTCAACACGCCTCCGTAGCTTTCCCGGTAGTGCTGCGCAAACGACCGTTCGTCCTTCACTGTCACCACAGGCGGCAGCAGTAGTCGCACCGCCAGCAGTATGACTACATTGAAGACCGCGAAAACCGCAAAGGCCGCATGCCATCCGGCGATCTCGTTGATGCCAACCACGATCGGCAGCCCGACCACAACAGCAGCGCCCAGCGGCACCAAGAGCACGTTGAGTGCCACCTCCCTGTCCTTCCCCATGAAATAGTCCGTCACCGCAACATAGGCGCTCGGCAGGAGCACCGCATCTCCGGCCCCACTCAGGATCCTCATCGCCAGCAACACCGAGTACTCAGACGTCAACGCCGAGCCGATTCCAGCCACCGCCATCGCACCGAGGCCAATCATCATCATCGCTCTACGGCTGTTCCTGTCGGTAAGCGGCCCCAGCGCCGCCATGCAGATCACCGCCACAAGTGCCGAGGCGGTCACGAGCTGTCCCGCAGCACTGACGGACACGTCCGTATCCTCCGCAACGTCGTGCAGTACCGGCGCCAGGAACGTGAAATTCCACGCCGCCACGAACGCCGCGGCGCCCAAGGCAGTGACGATTACGAGGGAGTTGGGGTGAGATTTCAGCATCGGGCCTCAGTATGGCCCAACGCCGGTCTTTAGTGAAGCGAAGCCGGAAGCCCGCCCTGTATCTCCAGGCTCCGCGCCCAGTAGCTCCGCTGAGGCAGGATCGGGCAGTCGTTCAACTCCCGGAAGTTCAGCCGCTGCAACATCGTTCGCACCATTGGGGCCTTTATATGCGTCCGGGTCATCAAGAAATCGTGTCCGCGCCCAAACTCGCGCAGCGTCATCGCCAGCAGGTACCACAACGCTATCCCGTTCCTGTGCTCCGGCAACACGAGTATGCGGTCGATATACACACCCGCACCCTCCGGCCGCGGCTCCCACGGCGCTGGCGTATCCGGTCCGATCTCGTACCCCCACAGGCAGCCCGCAAACTTCCCATCGGACATCACCGTCAGACCCATCACCCTCCCCTTGGCGCCAAGCGCCGCGAAGAACAACTCGGCCCGCTCTGGCGTCCAAAACGGAACGAGCGCACCGCCACAGTCGGGGCAAGAATCATCAGTGCCAACCTGCGAGCGCCCCCACGTCCCCACGGCAGTAAAGTCAGTCGCATTCGAGCAGGCGTAGCACTTTCGGTACTCATTCCACGGTGCAATCGAGTAGAACTCCCGCAACCACTCACCAAGAGCCTCATAGCCGATAACATGCGGATCGAACGGCTCCCATATCAGTCGTGGAGTGGCCGCCCTATCCATCGTCGTCATCGGCTCATCTCGTACTCACCCAGTACCAGGCACGCATTCTGCCCGCCGAAGGCAAAGCTCACGTTTAGTGCGTTCCGCACCGGTGCACTCAACGCCTCCGATCGCACGTGCCTCATTTCGCAACGTGGATCCGGCCGCTCCAGGTTCAGCGTTGGGTGAATCACGCCCGCCTGGATACTCTTCAGCGTCGCCACGGTCTCGATAGCCGCGCTCGCGCCCAGGCTGTGCCCTATAAGCGACTTCGTCGCGCTCACCGGTATCCGGCCCGCCCATTCACCCAGGGCCAGTCCCACCGCACGGACCTCAACTACGTCGTTCAGCGGCGTCGATGTCCCGTGTGCGTTGATGTAGTCGATCTCCCCCGCCTCAACCCCAGCATCCGCCATCGCCAGCGCGATCGCCCTCGCCGCCGACGATCCATCCGGCCGCGGCGCAACAAGGTGGTGCGCGTCCGAGGTCACGGCGAACCCTTTGACTTCCCCGACGATTGCCGCACCTCGCGCCAGCGCGTGCTCCTCGCTCTCCAGCACGAACATTGCCGCGCCTTCCGCGGGCACGAAGCCGTCACGCTCAACGTCAAAGGGACGACTCGCCCTCTCCGGCTCCGAGTTCCGGCTCGTCAGCGCGCGCAGAAGGGCAAAGGACCCTACACCAACATCAGAAAGCCAGGCCTCCGTTCCGCCGGTCACCAGGACGTCCGAGCGCCCTGCCCGAATCACATCGACGGCATGGCCGATGGCCGCTGATCCGGACGCGCACGACATCGACACCGTCGACATGTACCCTGTCGCTCCCAGGCGAGAACTAATGACCGCAGTCGCCATGTCCGGGAGCGTTTTCAGGAGGCTCAGCGGATCGCAATAGGCCCATCCCTTGGTCTCATGAGTGAGCATACCTTCCTTCAGCATCGGAGTACCGCCGCTCCCGTTGCCCAACACCACCCCGGTCCGCGCGCGTTGCTCATCGCTCCACTCGCCCGGTGCCAGACCCGACTGCCGGATCGCCTCATCGGTGGCAACTATCGCCAGTTGCGTGAACCTGGGAAAGCGCCTTGACTCCTTCTCCGAGAAGTAATCACGGGGTTGGAACTCGCGTGCTTCGCCGGCGATTCGGCACGGCAGTCGCGACGCGTCGAACTGAGTGATCGACCCCACTCCCGACCGCCCTTCCACACACCCGCGCCAGAACGACTCCACGTCGTTGCCAAGCGGCGTCACCGCCCCCATGCCAGTGACGACAACCCGTCTGCGCTCACCTGTTTTCATGGTCACGGCCCGGGCTTGTCGTCCAGAAGCGCCATGACAAAGTCAACGATATCGTTTACCGTTGCGAAATTCTGGAAGTCGATGTCTTCGGGAGTCCCGATGTTAAACTCCGTCTCAATCGCCAGTGCCAGCTCAACCTGGTCGAGCGAGTCAAGTTCGAGTGACTCGGCAGGCTTCCCGTCGGGGTTTGACGCCAGCAGCATATCGTCTGGTATAGCTTCAGCGCCGACCTGATTGTCCTTCAGATAGGCAATCTGCTCCTTGACGAACGTCCTCACAGAATCAGCGTCCAACTTGGGCGATCCCTCCTAACGTGTGTCCTGATTCTAGTTTGTGCCTGCCGATTGTCAAGGAAAGCGACCGCCGTCACATTCGCCTCGTTGGGCTTCGCCATGCCCCCCGGACAGCCTACAATCATCGAAGTATCCAAGGAGGGAACTGATCTGACAGGCGAGCACGGCCGAATAACCGACGGAGATGCTGATGACCTCACGGAAGCGCTTCGCGCCGGCCACCCTGATGCAATCGGGGCCCTGTACGACCGCCTCGGTCGCCAGGCGTTCGGCCTCGCCTATCGCATCCTCGAGGATGGTCAGGCAGCGGAGGATGTAGTGCAGGAAGCTTTTCTCACAGTCTGGCGCCGCGCCGCCACTCTCGACCCTGCCAAGGGCAAGGTGTCGTCGCTACTGCTCACCATCGTCCACCGCCGGTCGATTGACGCCCTTCGGGCGCGGAAGGGCCTCGTTGCCCTCCAAGCCGGGGTCGAAGCAGCGGAAACGGCGGACGATCCCGCTGGACTGGTCGAGCTCTCGATGCGTCAGGAGGAAGTGCGCGAAGCCGTACAAACGCTGCCACCAGAGCAGAAGGAGGCCCTGGATCTCGCATACTTCAAGGGCCTGACGCACGTTGAGATTAGTGAGAGCACCGGCATCCCACTCGGCACTGTCAAGAGCAGGTTGCGGCTGGCGCTGCAAAAGTTGAAATCGGAACTATCAGGTATCGAAAGATGAATTGCCAGGAAGTTGACGAGCTCTCCGGCGCCTATGCGCTGAGGGCATTGCCACCGGACGAGATGAGCAGCGTTGCTGCTCACGTGGCCGGTTGCGCCCGCCACGCAGAACTCCGCGACCTCGAGCAGTCAGCAGCCGCCATGGCGTTCACCGCTCCGGAGATCGAGCCCCCTCCTGGCCTGCGTGATCGCATAGTCGGCGCCGTACGCGCAGAGCAGCAGGCGCGTTCTTCACCCAGGCTCGCCCCCGAGAAGGATCAGAGGCGCGGGTTCTTCAGCGGCTGGTCATGGCCTCGCCTCGCTCCTTACGGGTTCGCCGCGGCTCTCATACTACTTCTCTCCGGCCTCCTCGCGGCAGACATCGCGACACGCGGCTCGGATGGCAACAACGGTGGGACCGTCGTTCTGGACCTCCAGCCCACCTCCGGCGATGCCTCGGGACAGATCATCATTCTCGAAGATCAGGGCATTGCCATCGTCCAGGCAGACGGGCTGGAACCTCTCACTGAGGATCAGACCTACCAAATGTGGGCCCTCACAGACGGCGAGCCCACGGGAATCGGACTCTTCGCAGCCGACACTGACGGTTCCGCCTCATCCATCGTGGAAGTCGATCTCAGCAACGCGGACGCGGGTGCCGTAACGATCGAACCGGCTGGCGGCAGCGAACTTCCGACCACCGAACCCATTCTCGCAACAGACCTCTAAGGTCTCCGCGAAAAAACTTCCCCGCTCAGGTGATCCGTATCGCCGCATGCCCCGAATAACCGCCGGATGCCCTTAGCGGGCACCGGCCACAGGGGCCCCGTGGCCGAACCATCAATCCAGTCCTTAGGGAGGTTAGATCATGACCAAAGCAGTAACCGCGATTGCTAGCGGCTCCTTGGCGCTGATTATCGCGGCCGTCATTCTGGTCGCCGGCTTCGCACCGAGCTTCTCGGGCGCCGCCGACCACCTCGATGCACCGTTCGTCAAGACGGACGGCCGCATCGACATCAACGACGTTTACGCGTTCAAGTCACCGCAGAACGCGAGTCACACGGTCCTCGTGATGACCATCAACCCGGCTGCGGGCATCCTCAGCCCGACGACACTTCGCCCGGGCGCACGATACGAGTTCGCCATCGACAACAACGGTGACGCCGTCGAGGACATCGTGTACAAGCTGCAGGCGGAGGACGAAGGAGACGGCCAGCGCGTCATCCTGAAGCAGGCGACCGGTAAGAATGCGGCCAGCGGAAACAGCGGCAAGCTCATCGCCAAGGGCTGGACCGGCGCCGGCCTCGGCGTCGACGGTGGCGGCACCCTTCTCGTCGACCTCTTCGACGACCCGTTCTTCTTCGACCTGATGGGCTTCAACGCTGGGGCGGCATTTTGCGGCACTGACCCTGGACCCGACTTCTTCTTCGGATTCAACACGACCGCAATCGTCCTTGAAGTTCCCACGGCGTCCCTTCTCGGTGATACCTCGACCATAGGTGTTTGGGGCCGGACTCTCGTCGACAACAAGCAGGTAGAGCGCATGGCGAGACCGGCCATCAACACGGTCTTCGTGCCGCCGAACCCCTTCGAGCCGTCTCCGCCGGACCCGGCGATGGAGAACGCGTTCAACTACGCCCACCCGAAGGACGACCAGGCCAACTTCCGCGCCGAGGTTGTCGACACGCTAACGCTTCTCTACAGCCTTAACGACGGCATGGGCGACAACCCGGCGGACGACGCCGCAACCATACAGGCCCTGGCCAACTTCCTACTGCCCGATATCCTGACGTTCAACACGACGATGCCAAACGGCTTCCCGAACGGCCGGAACCTCCCGGACGACGTCATCGATACCGAACTCGGGCTGATAACTGAAGGCCTAATCACTACGGACTGCGTTGACGCGAACAACAAGACGTTCTCGTCTTCCTTCCCGTACCTGGCCGACCCTAACTAGGTTCGTGCTACATGGCCGCCGGGTAGCGCCTCTCGAGGCGCCACCCGGCGAGCCGGAGACTCGATGATGACACCCGGAAGAACAGCAGCGCTCATAATCACACTGGCCGTGCTCGCCATACTTGCCGCCGGTTCGTGGTTGGCCTTCGATAGCTCTTCGCCTTCAATCTCGAGGGAGAGTCGCGTGGAGGCGCCGGGCGCCGCTGCTTCGTCCAGTCCGGCGAACGCCGACGCGCTCATCGACTTCTGGAAGGAGCGTGTCGACCGAAACCCGGCCGACTACATCAGCTACGCAGAGCTCGGGGGCGCGTTCATCCGCCGCGCTCGCGAGACGGGCGACGTTGAGAGCTACACGCGCGCGGAGGCCGCCATCCAGGAGTCACTGCGCCTCAACCCCGACTACTCAACGGCTCTCGGGTACCTTGCGACAATTGACTACTCCCGGCACGATTTCCAGAGCGCGCTCGCTATCGCGCAGCGGATCAAGTTAGCCGACCCAACTGACCTTCAGGCGATCGCGGTCCTTGGCGACGCCAATCTTGAACTCGGCAACTATGACGAGGCTGGGGCGGCATACGAACTACTGCGCGAGAAGTCGGAGTCAGCGCCGGTGCTGGCCCGGCTTGCGCGGCTCGCTGAACTTCGTGGCGCCACCGATGAAGCGTCCTCTCTCCTCGCCGCCGCGGTCCTCGACGCCGACACCGAGGGCGCATCGACGGAGAGTCGAGCCTGGTACCGCAGCCAGCTCGGCCATGTCTATCTACGATCGGGCAATGTGGATGCCGCCCGAAAACAATTCGAAGACGCGATGCGAACCTTCCCCGGCTATATCCATGGATTAGCCGGCCTCGCAGCGGTCAACGCCGCCCTCGGAAACTACAATGAGGCCATCGATCTCTATTCGGAGGTCAGCAGCCGCTATCCCGTCCCGGAGTACGCAGGGCTCTTCGGGGACGTTCTCGCGGCAGACGGGCAGGCCGATCGGGCCCATCAGCAGTATCAGCTGGTACTGACGATCGACGAGCTGTATCGATCGAACGGAATCGACACGGACCTACAGATCGCGCTCTTCCGCGCTGATCACGCCCTCGACACAGCGGAGGCGGTGAGACAGGCCCGCGCCGAGTACGCAGTTCGCCCAAGCATTTACGCTGCCGACACACTGGCCTGGGCGCTCTACAACACAAGCAATTACGACGAGGCCCTTGAGTTCTCGCAGGAAGCACTCCGGCTCGGGACCAGGGATCCTCTCCTCCTGTTCCACGCGGGCATGATCCACCAGAGCGTCGGTAATTCGCGGGAAGCCCGCCAGTATCTCAGCGACGCGCTGGACATCAATCCGGGTTTTTCGGTCCTTCACGCCGGAGATGCCCGCGAAACACTCGACCGCCTGGAAGCGGCGGTGGCAGGTGAGTGATGACACTTCACCGATCGCTTCGCCCGCTCGCCCTTACGATCGTGCTGTTGGCCGCTGCCCTCGCCCTGCTAACCGCCACAAAGAGTGCGGATGCTCACCCACTGGGAAACTTCACCGTCAATCGCTATACACGCATCGAAGTCTATGCGGACGCCGTCCGCCTGCACTACGTGTTGGACATGGCCGAGATCCCGACCTTCCAGGAGTTCGGCGACATCGATACAGACGGTGATGGCGAGATCAACCCCGGCGAGAACCAGGCATACGCCTCCGGCGAGGCAGAAGATTTGCTCAAGTCCGCCCAACTAACGATCGACGGATCCCCAGTGCAGCCATCCGTCCGCACCACGAACCTCATCTTCCCCGAAGGTCAGGGTGGGCTCGACACGCTCAGATTGACGTTCACGGCAGATGTGCCCGCC
>JBDSHD010000028.1:0-2541 GCA_039918655.1 Dehalococcoidia bacterium
TGGAACCCTTCGTCACCGCCACTCTGCTGACCGCCGGAGCCGCTCGGGCCGTAGGCGCCACCGCCGCTGCCACCGGTGCGTCGCTGACCGCCGTAGCCGCCACCGCCGCCACTGGGAGGGCCACGTCGCTGGCCGCCGCCGCCGCCACCGCCGCCACCGTACCCACCGCCAGAGCCGCGAGGGCGACCGTTACCGCCGCCGCCGCCACCGGGAGGGCCACGTCGCTGGCCGCCACCGCCGTAGCCGCCACGTCCGCCGCCAGGGCCACCGGGGCCACGACTGCCGCGAGACGCCTCCTGATCGCGTTTGGAGACTTCGATCGCTTCCTCCAAGCTCAAACCCTCGATTATGGCCCGACGAGAGGCGTTCACGCGGCCCATGGAGTCGACCTCGATCACCATTACGGTAATCTCGTCGCCGACCTTGACCACGTCCTCGGGTCTCTGCACCGGGTAGTCCGCTAGGTCCCCTACTCGTACGAGGCCGTCCTTGCCGGGCAGAAGCTCGACGAAAGCGCCGAAGTTAGTCAGGCGGGTCACTGTACCTTCATACGTTTCGCCCAGCTCGATCTCCTTGGTCAGGCCCTGGATGATCTCGATCGCTTTCTGGGCCTGCTCAGCGTTTGGTGAACCGATGAAGATCGTGCCGTCATCCTCAATATCGACGGAGCACTTCGTCTCGTCCTGGATCGAACGGATGACGCGGCCGCCGGGCCCGATCACCGCGCCGATCTTGTCCTTCGGAACCGATATGCGGTACATGCGCGGGGCGTAGGGCGACATCTCTTTGCGTGGCTCGGCAATGGCCTCGACGATCTTGTCGAGGATGAACAGTCGCGCGTCACGCGCCCGGGAAAGCGCCTGCTGCAGGATCTCGTTCGTAATGCCCTTGATCTTGATATCCATCTGGAGCGCCGTCACACCCTCACGTGTGCCAGCGACTTTGAAGTCCATGTCGCCGTAGTGGTCTTCCATGCCGGCGATATCCGTGAGGACCTGGAAGGAATCGTCGCCCTTGATCAGGCCCATTGCGATCCCGGCCACAGGCGCCTTGATCGGCACTCCCGCGTCCATTAGCGCCAGCGTGCTACCGCAGGCGCTGGCCATCGACGTACTGCCGTTACTCGATAGGACCTCGGAAACCAGCCGGATCGTGTACGGGAACTCCTCTTCATCAGGAACAACTGCGAAGAGGGCCCTCTCGGCCAGCGCGCCGTGTCCGGTGTCGCGCCTGCTGGGGCCGCGCATCGGCCGGGTTTCCCCCACGGAGTACGGGGGGAAGTTGTAGTGGTGCATGTAGCGCTTGGACTCTTCCGGCTGAAGGGTGTCCAGCCGCTGCTGCTCGCCCATCGATCCCAGCGTCAGGGTGGTCAAGACCTGCGTCTCTCCTCGCGTGAACAAGCCGGAGCCGTGAGTTCGCGGCAGAAGGCTTACCTCGGCGCTGATCTGACGGATTTCGTCGGACTTGCGGCCGTCTGGGCGAATGCCCTCATTGAGAATGCGGTCTCGCACAACCTTCTTCATGTGCTCTTCCAGGGCCGCCTTGAGCTGATCCGTCGGGTGCTGCTCGCCCAGAGCCGCGATCAATTCCGCGCGGACAGTCTGCATCGCCTCGGCTCGCTCGTCCTTGGCGGCGCTGACCAGGTCCCAATCTCGAGAATTGGCGAAGTCCACGACCGCAGTCTTCACGTCCTCGGGAAGACCGGCCGCCTGGAACTCCCACTTCTTCTTGCCGATACGGGCGACCATCTCCTCCTGGAGGGCGATCACCTGGCCGTTGACTTCCTGCGCTAGGCGCATCGCCTCGAGCAGGATATCCTCGCTGACCTCGCTGGCGCCGGCCTCCACCATGACGATGGCGTCCTTGGTGCCGGCCACCACGATGTCGAGCGTGCTGTCGCTCAGTTGTGCGAACGTCGGGTTGACTACGAATTGCCCCTCGACGTAGCCGATTCGGGTGCCGGATACCGGTCCTCCGAACGGGATGTCCGAAATCGACAGCGCCATTGATGCGCCGATGATCGAGAGGATGTCCGGGTCGTTCTCCTGGTCAGCGGAGAGGGTGGTCACAACCACCTGGACATCGTTGCGCATTCCCTTGGGGAAAAGCGGGCGTAGGGGCCGGTCCGTTAGCCGGCACGTCAGGATCCCGTCCGTGCTGGGACGGCCCTCGCGCCGGAACCAACCGCCGGGGATCTTGCCGGCGGCGTATAGGCGCTCCTCAAAGTCCACGGTGAGCGGGAAGAAGTCCACGCCTTCCCGCGGCTTGTCGCCCATTGTCGCCGTCACCAGGACGACTGTGTCCGCGTATTGCAGCCACACCGAGCCGTTCGCCAGGCCCGCTACTTTGCCTGTTTCGGCATGCAGCGTGCGACCGCCGATTTCTCGTTCAAATACTTCTACCATTTACTGGTCAACCTCCTCGGTTGTTACTGGTTGCGGCACCATCGCTCCTGACCCCGCTCTCAGCGGTTGATGAATTGCTCAAACGGGCTCTTGCGCTCTCGGAGTCCGTCCCGGCTCATCACGCCCCCGGCTGGTT
>JBDSHD010000029.1:0-5080 GCA_039918655.1 Dehalococcoidia bacterium
AAAGGCCGTACGGCATCTCGTGCATTACCCGCTCGACCTCTGAAGATAACACGGCGCTAGTTGAGGTCTTGGCGCCGTCCGAGGGCGAGTACGACGATCCAGACATCGTGGTCCACGAGGATGTCACTGGTTACTCCATCGAGTGTGTCATAAACGTCCATCATTTCGTCAACGTCGTACACCTCGAGAGTGAAGTCGCGCGGTCCGCGTTGCACAACGTCCACAGTGGCATCAGGAAGGGCACCGGTTATAGTGCTGCACACTTCTTCGACAAGCGATTCCGGAGTCCGGGTCTCCATTACTCCATCATGGTACTCTACTTGACTTTCGCCAACACCGAGACGTTCCAACCGGGCGGTGACTGACTCAAGCATTCGGCGTGCTATGGCTGCTGATTCGGTGGCTCCTTTTCGCGAAACGTTCGCCACGCGATAGTCGGCTGTCAATCTCAATTGGAACAGGATATTGAGGGCGTTCCGTAGGCCGACTGTGTAGAGCTTGCGCGCCCTGATAAGCCGCCCGGAGAACTGACTCATTACGAATCGGTGCTCCCAGCCCGCTTCTCCCGTTGGCCGGATTGCTTCCGCGGACAGCGCCGCGACCGCCGCCTGGAATGCTGCGTAGTACGCCCGGTTCGCGGCAGAGTTGAAGCGGGCAGCCGCTACGTCGTTCTCTGCGGAAGCCAGGCTCTCGTGAGCCTTGCGCAAGAAGGGTTCGGTTTCGGTCGTCACGTGCTCGCTTGCCGGTCCAATGCCCGCATCTGCCTGACCGCCGCCAGCAGTTGGTCGACATCTGAGGCGGGGGCAGAGCACGCTGACCCAGAGCAGACATACGCTGCAGGTGATGGCTCGGCCGGTAGGACTAATTGCGCGAGTCGCTCACTGTCTCGCGCAGGATCGAGGACCTGGACGATTCGGGCCGGGGAGCCGAGGGAGAGCGCCGCGCGATGGAGAGTCGAGACATTGGAGAACCCTCCCACTATGTTGATCTGTAACGGCGGATTGAGAAGCAAGTCAACGCACGTGGCGTATCCCGAAGCGAAGTAGCCCATCTCCGGGTAGAGACCGACGAAGGCCTGCAGAGTCTTCTTGAGGACGGCAAGGAATTTGTCTTCGCGCGTGAGGTGTCCCAGTCTGAAGAACATTTCCGCGACCACGGCGTTCTCCTGGACGGACTTCTGGCGCTCCTGGAGGCGGCCCAGGCCGTCACCTCCTTCGGTGACATCCCAGAACCCGCCGGCCTCGGCGTCGAAGTAACGTGCCTCCAACAGATCTGCGAGCCTCACGGCGTCGTCGAGGTATGCGGAATCGCCGCATACTTCGTAGGCATCGAGCATCGCCAGGGCCGTGTGTGACTGATCCCCCAGTAGGCCGGGAATCTGCGGCGCTTCGGTGCTGTCCAGGAAGCGGTACATGATGCCGTCAACGAAGAGGCGATCCCTGAGAACAGCGAGGGCAAGCAGGGCATGCTCCAGGAGGTCGGGCCGGTCGAGCGTCCATGATGCTTCGAGATACGCAGAGATCATCTGGGCGTTCCAGCTCGTGTAGCAGGTGCGATCTATGTATGGTTCGTCAAAGTCCATGCGCCGCTCGGCGTCGAGTTTGTAGAATTCCTCGTCGGCGTCCTGCGAGCCGTAGAAGTATCCGAGGTCGGGATCGCGGAGCTTCCACTCTATGTATTCGACGATCCCCTCGGCGATTGCGCGGTGCCCTTCCTCACCGGTGATCCGGTATAGGCCGAGAGCGTTTCGAAGGAGGCCCGCCTCGTCTTCGAGCATCTTCTCGTAGTGGGGTTCGCTCCAGTCCCGTCGCGTGGCATAGCGGAAGAAGCCGTTCCATTCACGGTCATAGACCTCGCCCGCGTACATCATTTCGAGGGTCTTGCGGGCCATGTGTAGCGAATCAGGATCGCCGGTTCTGCGGTGGGCATAGAGGAGGAGGTCGATGGCGTCGGTGTGTGGAAACTTCGGCGCTTCGCCGAATCCGCCGTATAGCGGATCGTAGTTATTCATGACGCTGCGCAGGATGTCCTGAAAGATGGTAGCCGTTAGCTCGCCCGCTGCCTTTTGATACACCTCCGCCCGCTTCTCGCGAAGCTCGATCGCCTTCTGGGTAATCTCGTCACGGTTGCTGACGAAGTGGGTGTAGACCTTCGGGAGCACTTCCTTCATCTGGTCGGGAGCGATGTAGGTGGCGCCGGCGAGGGTCTCGCCTTCGGGGGTGAGGAACGCTGTCGTGGGCCAACCGCCCATGTTATAGCGAGCGTTGATATCCGGCCGCTGGTCATTGTCGACGCGGACCGGGACGAAGTGCTGGTTGATGAACGTGATCACGCCCTCGTCGGAGTAGGTAGTCTCGTCCATGACGTGGCACCAGTGGCACCAGACTGCGGAGAGCGAGAGGAGGATCGGTTTTCCGGAGTCGCGGGCGCGCTGGAAGGCGTCCTCCCCCCACTCAGACCAGGCGATGTCCGCGGCCCGGTTGGGGCGCGGTGAGAAGTGGAACTTTTCGTCGCTCATAGTTCCCTCAGCGTAGCATCTACACGGTGACGTCAGTGGCTGCCGATGCTTGCTCGTTCGTGTCGAGGAAGCGTTCGCGCATTCCCGGACCAGGCGTCACACACTCCTGTCGGCGCCCGAACCAGCGGTAGCGGTTTCGGGACACCCAGTCGTATACGGCATCCCGCACCGGACGCGGAATCACACGCGCGGTGTACCAGTGACGGGATGACCCCTCGAGGCGGCGGGCGATGCGGAGGGCGGCGTCTGACCGCGTGTAAACGCGCCCATTCTCTACCAGGACGATCGTGTCTAGAGTGCCCGTATCGAACCCGAACTTCAATCCGAGCGAGCGGGCGACGTCCGATTGCAGGCAGGCGAATCGAAACACGCCACCGGGGTCGTGCCGGATGATGTCAGCCACCGAGCGATTGCAGAGGTTGCAGACACCGTCGAAGAGGACGATGGCGTGCGGCAATCCGCTCCCGCTCAGGGCGTTTGCTCGACCGGTGCGCCCGCCTCTACCCAGCCGCGAAACCCGGTCTCGAGGTGCGCCACGTTGGTGTAGCCCATCTCCTTGAGGGTCTTCGCAGCAAGGGCTGAGCGCCCGCCTGCGGCGCAGTGCAGGATGATCCGCTGGTCAGGCTGAAAGAAGTCCTGGTAGTACGGCAGGCTGGGATCGGCATTGAATTCCAGCATGCCACGCGACACATGCTTCGATCCCGGGATGGCGCCGTTCTCAGCCCGCTCCCCGCCGTCACGGATGTCAACGATGAGTGCGTTGCCACTCTCCATTTCCTGCTTGACCTGGTCCACACTAAGATTTTCGATCTCAGCTTTCGCCTGGGCGACGAGATCCGACGCTTTCTTGATGGCCACGGTTAACCCTCCTCTGCTTGTCTATATGGGCTATATTCTCGCTCAGACCGGCGGACATCTCAAGCCAGCCGTATGCCGGTGACTGTCAAACAACGCGCCGGAGGTGTTTCAGTCGTGAACTGGGCCGCACCCAGGGCACTGCGGAGGCTAACTGCGGACGTCTGCGATTAAGTCGGCGATGATATCGTACCGCCCGAAGCTGGGGACGAGGTAGACGCCGCCGGCCTTCTCGCGGCAGATGGCGATCATGTCGCGCGCCATTGCGGAGCCCTCCGCTGGGCCGCCCGAGTCGCCGGCGCGGCGCATGCGATCCCGCACCTCCTCTGGGAGGTACATGCCGGGGACTTCGTTGTGGAGGAACTCGGCGTGCCGGGAGTTGTTGAGGGGGAGGACGCCGATCATGATCGGCTTTTTGAACTTTGCGGCGGCGTCCAGGAAGCGTTCCAGCACCTTCTCGTCGAAGACGTTCTGGGTCATGAAGAAGTGGCAGCCGGCCTCGACTTTCCGTCGCATCAGGCGGATCTCGGTCTCCAGCGGGTCGGCGTTGAGGTTGGCGGACGCGCCGATGAAGAAGTCCGCCTTGCCGCTGATGGACTTGCCGGTGAAGTCGACGCCGTCATTTGCCATTTTGAGGAAGCGGATTAGGCCGACAGCGCTGATATCCCAGACGCCGACGATGTCCGTGTAGCCACCGAGCGAGGGCGGGTCTCCACGGAGGCAGAGGATGCTGCGGATACCGAGGGCGTGTGCACCGATCATGTCGGAATGGATGGCCATGGCGTTGCGGTCGCGAGTGGTGTAGTGCATGACGATGTCGACGCCGAGCTCCTGCTTGAGGAGGGTGGACATGGCGAGCGGAGACATGCGGACCTTGGCGGTGGGGCTATCGCCGACGTTGATGGCGTCGGCGCCGGCGTCTCGGAGGAGGCGGGCACCTTCCACGGCCTTTCGCGGGTTCAGGCCGTGCGGAGGATCGACCTCGACGGTCATGACGAACTGTCCGGCCTGAACCTTGTCGCGGAAGGTGGTGGGGGTGGTGGCGGTGTCAGGCATGTTGGCGTTCAGGTTACGGGAGAGACAGAGGGACGGGCAAACGGCTAGGTGTAGTTCCCACTGCAACCATGAGTGTCCGGATCCGCTTGTAGTCGCTCTCGGGGATTTCGTGGAGGTTGCCCTGAAAGGCGAGGCGCCAGTGTTCGGCGGGCCATTTTCGGGTGAACTCCAGGGTGGGACCGATCTCCCTGACGTCGAGGTACTGCTCAGGCGTTAGGGCGATCACCGGCTTGATGGTGACGCGGAACGGGTAGTCTTCCTTGGGCTTCTTCGAGCTTCTGAAGGTCTTTTCGTGGTCTTCGAAGTACTCGGACGTGACTTCGGCGACGCCACCGAACTTCATGATCTTGTTCAGGTAAAAAATGAGGGAGTCGCCGGGCTTCATCCGGGCTACTTCGTTGCGACGCGTGCTCTTGAAGCCGAAGATGTCCCAGCCGCGCGACTCGGCGATGCGCATGTTCTCTTCGGAGCCGACGACGATCCAGTAAGCCATGGGTTAGAGGTTAGAAGTTAGAAGTTAGAACCGTTGGAGTCCTGGGATGCGAAGAGACCGCTGCGTCATGGATTCCTGCTTTCGCAGGAATGACGTAACAGGACGCAGGAATGACGTAACAAAGAGAAGCCCGGAGTCATTGTAGACTCCGGGCGCAT
>JBDSHD010000030.1:0-2733 GCA_039918655.1 Dehalococcoidia bacterium
CCTCGGGATCGCGCTCTCCGCCTGCCACAACGCCGAAGTCAAGGGCGCCGAAGGTTACGGCGTCTTCCGCATGTAACGATATGCCACGAATCACGAAGATCCTGATCGCGAACCGCGGCGAGATCGCCCGGCGCATCATCCGCACGGCCCGAGAAATGGGAATATCCACCGTCGCCGTGTACGCCGGACCGGACGCCGGAGCGCCATTCACCCGCGAAGCGGACCAGGCAGTCGCCCTGGGGGGCGCGACAGCCACCGAAACGTACCTGGACGTCGACAAGCTGCTAGACGCCGCCCGCCGCACCGGCGCGAACGCCGTGCACCCCGGCTACGGCTTCCTCGCCGAAAACGCCGCCTTCGCCCGCACCATCATCGATGCTGGCCTCGCCTGGGTCGGCCCCCACCCCGAGGCCATCGCCTCCATGGGCGACAAGCTCGCAGCCAAGGGGATGATGGAGAAAGCGGGAGTGCCCACCCTTCCCAGCCTCGAACTCGCGGGCGACCTCACCAAGGACATACTCAAGCAGGCGGGCGCGATCGGCTACCCGCTCCTGGTGAAGGCCTCCGGAGGGGGTGGCGGCAAGGGCATGCGCATCGTCGCCGCCGAAGCGGACCTGGCAGAGGCAGTGTCGGGCGCAAGGCGCGAAGCCGCAGCCGCGTTCGGCAACGACGCCGTCTTCGTCGAACGCTACATCGAAGCCTCCCGTCACATCGAGATCCAGGTCTTCGGCGACAGCCACGGAAACGCCATCCACTGCTTCGAGCGCGAGTGCTCCATCCAGCGCCGCCACCAGAAGATCATCGAGGAGGCGCCATCCTCAGCAGTGAACGACGAACTCCGCCACAAGCTCGGCGAAGCAGCATTGGACGCCGTCCGCGCGATCGGCTACGACAATGCGGGCACAGTCGAATTCCTGCTGGACGAGCATGACCACTTCTACTTCCTGGAGATGAACACACGCCTCCAGGTGGAGCACCCGGTGACAGAGGAGATAACCGGCCTCGATCTCGTCCGGGAACAGATCCGTGTCGCGGAAGGCGAGCCGCTGTCCTTCCGCCAGGAGGACTTGCGAATCAACGGCCACGCGATCGAAGCCCGCGTGTACGCCGAGGACCCTGCGAACGACTTCCTGCCCGTCGCAGGCCGCCTGTTGACGTGGACCCCAGACCCGGCACTACCCGCTCGCTTCGAGTCGGGTGTCGAGTCAGGCTCTCACATCTCCCCTTACTTCGACCCAATGCTCGCCAAGGTCATCGTCCACGCACCGACACGCACCGAGGCCGCCCTCCGCCTCGCCAGTGTGCTCGAGCGCCTGAAACTGCACGGACTGACGACGAACCGCGATTTCCTGGTGAACGTCCTTCGCCACGACGCATTCATCGCCGGTGACACCACGACTCACTTCATCCAAAAGCACACCCCCGCCCGCCAGCGCGACGTGGGTCCGGATGAAGTGCTGGCGGCGGCCCTCGCGGTTGCCCTCAACAAGCAGCAACTGAACCGCGCGGCGGCCCGCGTGCTGGCGACAATACCGTCCGGCTGGCGAAACAACCCCTCGGCAATGCAGGAGATCCAGTTAACGCACCGTGGAGAACCCGTGGTCGCGAGGTACATGCGCCACCGCGACGACAGCTTCGCCTACGACGTTGGCGAACAGACCGGTATCGTTCGCCTTCTCGCTTCTCACAACGGAACACTCGACCTGGAGATCGATGGCATAAAGCGCCAGTTGTCGGTTACGAGCGATGGTCTCCAGCACTGGGTGCAGTCCAGCACCGGTGAAGTAGCGCTTACCGAGGTGCCGCGCTTCCCGGAGCAGGAACAAGAGCAGGTCGCCGGAGGATATTCAGCGCCCATGCCCGGCCGGATAGTGGCTGTTCACGCCGAGCCGGGACAGCAGGTCAAGGCGGGCGAGGTGCTCATCATCCTGGAAGCGATGAAAATGGAACACCGCATCGCCTGCGCAGAAGACGGCGCAGTGATCGAAGTCCGCGTCGTCACCGGCCAGCAGGTAGAGGCCGGTGACGTATTACTAATTATCGACACCGGGGAGGGCAAAGCATGAGCGGAAAACTCGATGAGATCATCAACGATCTCCAGGCAGAACAGGCGGACCTGGCAAAGGTGATCGAGGCCATGCCGGAATCCGCATGGGACCAGCCGAGCCACTCCCCCGGCTGGTCGGCCCGCGACCACGTCTCGCACCTTGCCTACTTCGACGAGGCGGCGGCCCGCGCGATCGCCGACCCCGCTGCCTTCCTGATCGACGTACAGGAAGCGATGAAGGCCGGCGCAGGCCTCGAAGAACGCTACCTCAAGCACGGCCAAGAAATGACGCCCGCCGGTGTCCTCGACTGGTGGCGAACCGCCAGTTCCGCGCTGATCGAGGCGGCACGCACGCTTGACCCCGACGCCCGCGTTCCCTGGTACGGCCCTGCTATGAGTGCCGCGTCCTTCATCACCGCCCGCTTAATGGAAACCTGGTCGCACGGCCTCGACGTTGTCGATACGGTCGGCACCGACAGGCTCGACACCGACAGACTCCGCCACGTCGCTTACCTCGGCGTCCGCACGCGCACTTACAGCTACACCGTCCGCGGCAAGGAGCAGCCCCAAACCCCGGTGCGAGTGGAGCTCACGTCACCGTCAGGCGAAATATGGGTGTTTGGGGACGCAGACTCTACCGACTTCGTCCGCGGCACGGCGACCGACTTCTGCCGCTTGGTCACGCA
>JBDSHD010000031.1:0-3218 GCA_039918655.1 Dehalococcoidia bacterium
ATCCAATGGATGCTGACGGCCAGAGCTTCGCCGTGTTCGAGGCACTCGCCATCCTCCTCGGTGGCGGCATCAAGAACTTCGATAAGGGCCTGCAGATGGCGATGAACGTCCAGCGCAAGCGCGTTAACGAGTACATGCACCGCCTCAACGTCGCCGGCCTCGGCGACCGCCGCGAGCGCATGCTGCCGCTGCTCAAGCAGTTCCTCGACAACTAGCCGCCGCAAGTAACGAGCATGAAATGGAGCCCCGGTCAAGCGACCGGGGCTCTTCCTTAACGTCGACGTAGATCATCCCATCCCGTTCGCCGATGCCTACAACGCAGCCTTCATGCAAGCCAATCGAATCGCCGAGATCTACAGTTGGGACACAGACTTTGACCGCCTGGATGGCATAGGTCGCGTGGACCCCGGCACAGACATCTAGCCGCCGAAAGGCGGACAGCGAGGGGCGTTTTGAAAGGGGGGTCCTGTTCAAAGGGCGACCTCAACTGTCCGCGCACCGATTCTCCGCCGAAATCAAATTATCGTCAAGGGCACCTGGCGCCTACCCCCGCGATAGCTCCTTCACCATCAGAACGCGTCCCTCAGAGCCCGTGCCACGTTCGTACTCGGCGTCCGTCTTTGTTTCCACGACGACGAACCCGTGCCGTTCGTACAGTCGCCGCGCCGGATTGGCGATCGCGGTCACCAGGGACATCTGGTCACGTCCTCCCTTACGCGCCTCCACCTCAGCATGGTCCAGCAGCGCGCCACCGATCCCCTGCCCACGAAGCGCCTCGTCCACGTGCAGTTCCGCGATGTGATACGCCCCCTCCGGCAGCGCGAAGTTCAGCCGCTCCCGCACCTTCATGCGCTGTAGCACGCCGCGTATCGAGAACGGCCCAATGATGCGCAGCGTGTGAAGTATCAACGCCGGACCAACCTTCACTCCACCGTCTGCGCCGAGCGCCGGTTGAAGTATGCCGACCACCCGGCCGTCTATCTCCGCGACAGTCGTGTTCTCCCAGCTCATCTCGCCGCCCAACCGAACCATCACCTTGCCCAACGCCCGTGCTCGCCGCTTGCTCCCGGTCATCCAGACCGACTCCGGTGGCGGGTCGCCGAAGATGATCTCAGCGATCCGGTCAGTCTCCGACTCGTGGGCTGGCCGGATATTCAGGCTCGCGGGCATGACTCCTGCTTCATCGCTCCCGGCTCCTCGCTCCCGGCTCCCGTCGGCGCATCGCTTCCTCCAGCTCAACGGTGGTGCTTCTTCCCGCTCATGGTGCGGCCACACCTTCCTCCCGCTCATGGTGAGGCTCACGAACCGCGAGCGGAGCACTGACACCGCGAACACGAAGGGCGTCAGCGATTAACACCAACCCTCCTACATAAACTCATAGCCGCCCATCATCCCCGGCGGCTCCTGGTCCATGATCACGTTCACGCACGCCGGCTTCCCGCTGTCCAGCGCCCGCTGGATCGCCGGGCGGATCTGGTCCGGCTCCGTCACGAACTCGCCGTGCCCGCCCATCGCCTCCACGATCTTGTCGTAGCGGCAGTTGTCGCCCAGCGCTGTCGCGATGATCCGGTCTTTTCCGTACATCGCCCGCTGCCCGACAAGGATCTGCCCCCACTGCCGGTCGTTTCCGATCACCGACACCACCGGAATGTTGAAGCGCACGAACGTATCGAAGTCGAAGCCGTTCAGCCCGAAAGCGCCGTCGCCGTTTACCATGATGATCCGCTTCTTCGGGTAGACGCTGTTGATCGCCATGCAGAAACCCGTCCCTACACCGAGTGTCCCGAACGGGCCCGGGTCGTACCACTGGCCCGGCAGGTTCACCGGCAGCACCTTCGAGGCGCTCGACACGATGTCGCCGCCGTCCCCGACGACGATCGTGTCCTCGTCCACGAACGTCGCAATGTCCGCGCACAGCCGAAGCGGGTGGATCGGGTTGCGGTCGCTCGTCATCCACTCCTCCATCTGCGCCCGCGTCTTGTCTTCCTTCTCGCGCAACTCATCGAGCCACGGTTGGTGATCGAGCTTGTCGCCCTTGAGCTCGGCCTTGATCGCCTGCAGGAACGCCTTCGTGTCCGACTCCACCGGGATCTGGACATCGCGGTTGCGGCCGAGTTCGATCGGGTCGTTGTCCACCTGGATGATCGTCGCCTCCGGGTTGAAGCGCTTGCCGTAGCCCAGCCGGAAGTCCATCGGCGTCCCGATGACGACGACGGCGTCCGCCTTGCTCAGCGCGTCTCGCCGGCTGCGGTTGTAGAACAGCTCGTGTTCCTGCGAGATCGAGCCGCGCCCCATCGCGTTCAGGTACACCGGCGCCCGCAGCATCTCCGCGAACTCGCGCAACTCCTCGTGCGCCTGCGACCAGTACACCGCCGAACCCCCCATGATCACCGGCCGCTCGCTCTTCCGCAGCACCTCCGCCGCCTTCGCGACCACCACCGGGTCGGGGTAGATGCTGCCGGACGGGCGGTAGCTCTCCGGGAAGTACACCTTGTCCTCATCGACCTTCATGAACAGCACGTCCGTCGGGATCTCGAGGAACGCCGGCCCCTGCCGCCCCGTCATCGCCGCCCGGAAGGCCGCCGCGATGTACTCCGGGATGCGGTCCGTCTGGTGCACGCACTTCGCGAACTTCGTGATCGGCTTCAGCAGCTCGGTGTGGTCCATGTCCTGCAGCGCGCCCATCTCGAACCGCGCCAGCGGCGAGCGCCCGCCGATGATCAGCATCGGGCTCTTGTTGTGCCAGGCGTTCGCGATCGCCGTCACGCAGTCCGTCACGCCCGGCCCCGCCGTCACCACCGCGACGCCACAACGCCGAGTCGCCCGGCTCCAGCCCTCCGCCGCGTGTCCCGCGACCTGCTCGTGCCGCGTGTCGATCACGCGCACGTTCTCGTCGATCGCCGCATCGTAAATCGCCTGCACGTGGCCACCGCTCAGCGTGAAGATCGTATCGACGCCTTCCTGCTTAATCGCGCGGATAACAAGGTCACCGCCGTCAACAAGGGCCATGGGGCTGCTCCTTCGTGATTTCGTTTTGCAGATTTATGTTTTTGGGGCTAGCGGTAATGGTATTGGGGACGGGTGAGGACGGCAAGCAGGGGCGTTCGTTGGTTCGTCATTCCCGCGAAGGCGCTTGCCCACCTCTGGAGGGGGAATCCATGGAGCGGCAACGGCTAATCGTTACTACGCAGGTCTCTCGGCATCGCTGGAATGCCTAC
>JBDSHD010000032.1:0-3811 GCA_039918655.1 Dehalococcoidia bacterium
GCGTCCAAAGATCGCAGCGAGTGGGGTGAGGCGTTCGACGCCAATAACGTTTGGTGGGCGCCGCTGAACATGGTGCACGAGGTCCTGGAGGATCCAGTGGTGCGGGCTTCAGGCGCGTTCGTTGAGGTACCGGGGCCGGACGGTCCGGTCGAGATGGTGGCCACGCCTGCCGACTTCTCAGAGACACAGTGGGCGCCGCGGGGGATCGCCCCGGAGCTGGGGCAACACACGGAAGAGGTGCTGCTGGAGATGGGCTACGACTGGGACCAGATCATCCCGATGAAGGAGAGCGGGGTTATTCCCTAGTTCGCGATCGCTGAGCGCAGGGTTGCTGCCGACCTGCCCCGCGTCCACTCAATCAGGCGGATGGCGGATCGAGTGACGGGTAGGAGGCTCTCTCGGTGAATCTTGTCGAGCGTGTCCTGCGAATCGAACAGGTAGAACGGCGCGGTCAGGAAGTTCACGATGGGGACCCCTGCGAGATGGAAATCGCCGCCGTCCGTGGTCGGGCGGTCGCCGAAGGCTGTGGGGGGAAGAATGAGGGAACGGCGCAGATCTTCGGTCTCAATGGCGGACCTGACAGCTTGCTCAAGCTCTGGCACGCGGCTCGTGAACCACCAGCGCGACTCTGGTTGGCCGGTGGGAACCAGTTCGCCGCCCACCTCCTCACATTCGTTGGCCGTGTGCTCCAGGTGGATCTCAAGAACGGTGCGCTCAAGTTCCGGCCTGTGCGCCGCGATGAATGCCTTCGCCCCGGCGCCGCCGGCCATGTGGCCGGAGTTGAGAAGGAAGACGAGGCGGTGGGGTCGATCACCCGGCGTGACCCGTGACCAATAGCGAGCCTGCGCCAGCACAAGGGCGATGCCCGACCCGTCCTCGACCGCCGATGACCAGGGGCCATCATGATGCGACCCGATAATGACGATCTCCTCGTCGGCGCCCGGCAGTTCGCCCACCACGTTGTAGGTCGTAATCGGCTCTCGCCTGGAGTTCACCACGATCCTCGCCTTCACGAGACCGGCGGCAAGCATCTGGCGGAGCACCTGTCCGGCGCTGCCCTTGACCCAGACGCCGGGGACTGGCCGTTCGACTGCATCGTACGGGACGTAGTAGTCGCAGGAGTCGGACGGGTAATCGCTGAGGACGCCGATGAAGCCAATTGCACCGGCGTTCATCGCCGGCTCCATGACCCCCATGATCTCCTGCCCGAACGGCAATACCTGGCTCGATCCGGCATATGTGTTGTCCGGGTCATAGTGCCAGGACCCAAGTCCCGACAGGACCATATGGGGCATTCGCATAAGCGGCACGTCATAAAGCGCGACCCTTCCCGCAATAGTGTCAGGTCGTGACGGGTCAAAGGCGGCCAGTTCTGCGGTCAGACCGGGCGTCGGCGCGGAGTGCGGGAGTGGGAAACATTCGACTTCGATCGCGGCGGATTCGTTCCCTTCCGCCCAAACATGCAGCGACCATGATCCCGGATCCCAGAAGGGTAACTCGACTGGCTCCAGGCGGACATTCTCGAGACCGAAGTCGATGAACTGGTCGCGGGCGAACTGGGTGGCCCATTCGTCGGCCGGATATCCCGGCCTGCGAATGGGCCACCCGTAGACCTGTTCGATCCATCCGTAGATGGTCGCTTCTGGCGGGATCAGCGCGTCGTTGGGCATGAGTCTCTTCCTCCTCACGCAGTCTACGCGATCTTGCCGGGCCGAAGGCAGAGGTGGCTACTCGTAGCGCAGGGCTTCGGCGGTGGGCACGGACGCGGCCTGGCGGGCCGGGATCAAAGTCATGAAAGCGGAGGCCGTGATCGTTAGAAAAGCGATCACGAAGATCTCCAGCCAGGGGACGTAGAAGGTGTTGCCATCCCCCGGGAAGTCGTCTCCCGAGACAAGGAAGTAAGCGAGCCACAGTCCCAGGGCCGAGCCCGACGCGACGCCGAGGATGGTCACGAACGAGGACTCGATCAGGAAACTAAGGGAGACCTGGCTGCGCTTGAAGCCGATGGCGCGAAGCATGCCGATTTGCTGCCGGCGCTCAACGACGGTGCGGAAGGCGATAACGCCGATCGCCGCGATGCCAACGACGAGGCCAAGGCCCATGAACGCCTGCATGAGATAGAGGAAGTTGCGCGAGAGGGCGTTGTTCTCTTCTGCGATCTGCTTGAGTGATTCGGCCTGGGCGCCCGTCGTGACGAGGGCAGACTCGATATCGCGAGCCGTCTGTGTGGCGTTATCAGGATCTTCCAGCGCCGCGTAATGGACGGTGAGTTCAGGCTCGCCGAACGTCTCGCGGAACGCGTCCTCCCCTATGTAGACGCCTGGGAAGTTGCCGCTCGCGCCAAAGGAGATGATCCCAATGATCTGCACGTCTCGGTCTACGCCGGTCGTGGCGTCTCTGACGGTGATCGTGGGCGGATCGAAGTTGGTTGCGCTGATGTCGATGCCCTCAAGCGTGAACTCAGAGGGGCCGAAGCCGGACTCGATCGTAAAACGGTCGATGACGGCGATGTCGCGGTCTTCGGCCAGTTCCTGCCAGACCATCGCCTGGTCGTAGCCACGGGCGACGAGGTCGAGCGGAATCTGTGAGTTCACGAGGAAGGTCTCGTCCAAGCCGTTCACCGGGTAGTCCGACCATTCCTGCCCGTCCTGAGAGATCTCCGTGGAACTCTCGAAGCCGGCGATAAGCACCCCTCCCTCGGCGCGGATTTCAGAGGCCGCGGCGGCATCGCTCTCGGCGAGGGTGTCCCGAACGGTGGTGAGAGGGTTGTTCGGGTTCTCCGTGACAACGACATCCCAGCCGCCGCGGGAGTCATCCTTGAGAAAGAGCCGATCGTAGTTCAGGTTCATTGCCGACATCGTGGTAAGGGCGAAGACGACGAGCGAAATCATCGCGAGCGTCATCCCGGTGCGGAAGCGGTTGGCCATCGGATAGGCGATGGCGATACGCAGAGAGGGTAGGAGCGACCCAAACACGTTTCCGAGGCGCGAAATGAGTGCCATGAAGATATCAGTGTTGTAGATGATCACGAACGTAGAGGCGGTGACCATGGCGACGCCGCTGAGGAAGAACATCTCGATGTCGCCGTTTAGCGGGCCGAAGATGTCCTTCAGCCGGTCGCCGGCAGCCAGGCCCCAGAAGAGCAGGATGGCGAGCCCCATGGTGGTGTAGGACGCGCGGGGATTGGCGCCGAAATAAGTGAGAACAACGGCAACGCCCCCGATGATCAGGGTGATGCCGAGGGCGAAGGGGAAGGCCGCGTCGCTCGACATGCCCAGATAGACGAACAACGCACCGAAAAGAATGCCCGCTGTCCAGAAGCCGGGCCCCCAGCTGATGGGTCGAGAGCGGTCCTGAAGGGACGCGATCACGAGTCCGATGGGCAGCGGCAAACCGATGCCAAGAACGATGAGCCACGACGGCATGCCAGCCGGCCGCCGATCGCGCGTCACGAGTGTGAGGACGATGGCCACGAGGTACAGGGGTGAAAGAATGATCGTGTAGAACGGCCAGGTTGGCACGGGCTTGCGCCGGGTGATCAGCATCGCCAGCTGGTAGAACCCGATACCAATGAAACCGACAGGGAACGGGATCCAGGGCGCAGAGCGCTCGTCGTAGCGCTCCTCGCGGCCGCGGGAGAAGTTGTGTCCGCGCAACACGTAGAGGAAGGGCCCGATGAAGGTAAGCAGAGCAACAAACGCGTTGAGGACGGAACGGAGGTAGCCGCGGACCGTCCCGGCTTCCGGGTTGAGCGGGTGTGCTTCTTCGGAGTCGCGGATGGCGGCGACGATATTCAGATTCGAGATGCGCC
>JBDSHD010000033.1:0-8415 GCA_039918655.1 Dehalococcoidia bacterium
ACCAGGCATCTGAGGGTGATTGCCAAGGGGCTAACGCCGGAAGGCAAGGAAGTGCGTATAAAGGCGAAGGACAATCTCCTGGCGCAGGCGCTTGAACACGAGATTGATCACATCAACGGCACGCTCTACGTCGATTACCTGCCAAGCATGGATATGCTGCGGCCGGTGAATGAAGGGGACTTCACGAGGGAGCGGGACTAACCGCTAGGTTGGCGATCGGAACGTGCCGCGCGTGCCCATAACCTTGACTCCGGAAGTCCGTGACCTGCTGTCCCGGATAGCGAGCTTCTGCGCCGACAGAGAGGTTGCGGCCTGGGCAACCGGCGGCCTGGTGCGCGACCTCCTCGGTGCCAGGTCTGGCCGGGACATAGATATCACGATCGCGGGAGACACCGTCGAGATTGGCCGCGGCCTTGCCGAGGAGGTAAGTGCGCATTACGTGCTACTGGATCAGGCTCGCGGGCACGTGCGGTTGGTCCTGAAGGATGAATCGGGTCAGATAGACCTGACGCCCCTGAGAGCCGCGGACATTTACCTGGACCTGGTGCAGCGTGACTTCACGATCAACGCGATGGCGATGGATCTCGCGGAACTTGTAGAGGGTCGCGATGTGGAAGTCCTTGACCCCATGTCAGGACGAGGCGATCTCACGGATGGGTTGGTGAGGGCGACTAGCGAAGACGCGTTGATTGATGACCCGCTGCGGTTGCTGCGGGGCGTCCGCATCGCGACTGAGCTGAACCTTCGAATCGAGGACGGCACCACCGAGGTGATTCGGCGCAACGCCCCGCTGATTCACGAGTCATCCGCCGAGAGAGTGCGCGACGAACTCTTGCTTGTATTTTCAACCGAACGTGCCGCATTTGGTCTCCGCTTGATGGACGAACTGGGTTTATTCGCCAACGTCCTGCCTGAGATGGAGATCGTGCGGGGTGTCGAGCAGCCGAAGGAGCACAGTTACGACGTGCTGGGGCACAGCCTGGCGGCAGTGGCGGCGTTGGATGCGATCACGGCGGAGGATCAGCCCCAGGAATCGCCGGGGCGCGACCTGTGGGGGTTCGCGCGGGAGGGACTGGACTGGGTCGCCGTCCAGGAGTACCTGAGCGAACCGGCGGGTGCGGGATCCGATCGCCGGGCGATCCTTAAACTGGGCGGGCTCCTTCATGACGTGGGGAAACCGGAGACGAAGAGCTTCCAGCCGGACGGCCGGATGCGTTTTTTCGGTCACAGCGAAGCGGGGGCGCGGATCGCAGGCGAACTGATGCGCCGGTTGCGGTTCTCAAGTCGGGAAACCGCGATCGTCCAAGCCATGATCGCGGCGCACTTGCGGCCGCTTCAGATGGCGCAGTCCGGGGCACCGGCGAAGCGAGCAATCTACCGGTTTTTCCGGGACACAGCCGAGGCGGGGGTTGAGACGCTGTTACTCTCGCTGGCGGATCATGCGGGAACAGTCGGGCCGCGGCTGAGCGTTGACCAGTTCCAGCGGCACGTCGCGCTGGTGGACTACGTCCTGCGAGTCCGCTTTCGGGAGGAACACGTCGTTTCACCGCCACGCCTGATGAAGGGAGATGACCTGGCTTCGTCGCTCGGACTGAAGGAGGGGCCGATCATAGGGCAGCTGATGGAGGCAGTTCGGGAGGCGCAGGCGGCCGGAGAGGTGACTGACCGAGAGGGCGCACTGGCGGTGGCGCGGCGTGAACTTGGGCGGCTCAGCGCGGACTCGCAGTAACGTCGCGGACTTCAGATTTGTTTCCGCATTTTGAAGCCAGTTCTGGTTGCTGTGCGTGTAGAGAGTGAATCCGGTAATCTAAGTCGGTCATGGAGAGTCTGTGGGTATTGGCGCTCGCGTATCCAATCGGGATAGCCGCGCTGTTCTACTTTGCGTTTCTGCGGCCGGTGCAGCAAGACCAGAAGAGGCAGCAGAACGTACTTCAGAACATCCGTGTAGGCGACGAGGTGTTGACCCAATCAGGCTTCATCGCGCGTATCAAAGAAGTGAAGGTTCCGGAAGAGCGCGGACCGACCGAACTGGTGCTGGACCTCGGAGGCATTGAGGTCCGGGCAATGGCGTCTGCGATCGTGCAGAGGCTAGGGCCTGCGGATGGCGGTCAAGAAGCAGTGGAACCGGCAGAAACCATACAGGTTAGAGGATAAAGAATGAAGCACAGGACAACCTGGCCACTCCTGGCCGCGATCACATTACTCACGATCTTCTCCGTCAGCGTCACCTGGCCCGGATACCCGAAGAAGTATCTGCCGGACTTCATCGACTACCCTGAAGGTCCGATGATCGATGTGGGCCCTGACGCCATGCGGCTGGGCCTGGACCTCGCGGGCGGCACGTACCTGCTTGTTGAGGCCAACCTCTCGGCTCTGCCTCCGGACCGAGACCCGGACGAAGTGATGTCCGGCGTTCAAGACTTGATGGAGGAACGGATCAACAGCTTCGGCGTTTCCGAGACCGAAGTGACGATTGAAGGCCGAAACCGGCTGGCGATCCAGATCCCGGGCATTTCACCGGAGGAGGCGGCGAACCTGATTGGACGCACGGCGTTGCTCCAGTTCCTCGAACCGATTCAAAACGAGGCGAATGACGTACAGTGCACGGCTGAGGACGGCAGCGTTTTCTTCGTGCCCGTGGGCCAGATCGCTCCCGCCATCGACGCAGTCACGAACGTGGAGACTCTGACTTGTACCACCGGTGAGGGTGTGCGAGGAACGTTGGATTGGCAGCCAGCGACGGGGGTGCTTAAGGACCAGACAATTTCGCTTACCGGCGCGCAGGTGCGCGAGGCTACCGCGAACGTACTGCAGGGGCAGGGTAACGTCGTTCAGTTGACCTTCAATGGTGAGGGTTCGCAGCTCTTTGAGCAGATCACCACGCGTCTCGTTGGATATCCCGTGGGGATCTTCCTTGATGACGAGCAATTGACCGCGCCCACAGTGCAGCAGGCGATCGACAACGGCACCTCGATCATCACGGGCTTCGAGACTCTGGACGAAGCGAAGAACGTCTCCAGGTTGATCAGCGCGGGGGCACTGCCGGTGCCGCTGACGACGATTCAGTCCACGGAAGTCGACGCCACGCTCGGCGACCGGACCCTGGTACGGGGCGTGCAGGCCGGCATCATCGGTGTCCTGGCCGTGATGGCGTTCATGATCATGTACTACCGCCTGCCTGGCGTGCTGGCTTCGCTGGCCCTGTTCACCTACATCGTGGCCGTGATGATGATCTTCAAACTGGGGCCCGTTATCGGCCCGGTGACAATCACATTGGCGGGCATCGCCGGGTTTGTGCTATCGGTGGGAATGGCGGTTGATGCCAATATCCTTGTTTTTGAACGTATGAAGGAGGAGTTGCGCGCCGGGCGTAGTCTCGCCACCGCCGTCGAGCACGGGTTCGATCGCGCGTGGACCTCGATCCGTGACAGTAACGTGGCAACCCTGATCACCTGCGCGATCCTCTGGTGGTTCGGCGAGCAGTTCAACGCTGCGCTCGTGAAGGGCTTCTCGATCACACTCGCGATCGGAGTCCTCATCAGCATGTTCTCGGCGATCGTGGTAACGCGCACGTTGCTACGGGCACTGGTGGGCACGCGGCTGGCACGGTGGTCGTGGGGTTTCGCTGCCGACGTCCGGCCGATGGCGACGGCCACAGGCAGGTCGAAGCGCCTGCTGGACTTTGTGGGACGGCGCTGGCTCTACTTCGGTGTCTCCGCCGCCATTCTCGTTCCCGGCTTGATCTCCCTGGCTATTCCGCCGGCGCTAAATCCGGGGATCGAATTCAGCTCCGGCGCGACATGGACGCTGGACTTCCAGGACGATTCCGTTTCGCAGCAGGATGTGAAGAATGCGCTGGCCGACATTGATCCGGCGTACGAAAGTTCGCGCTTGCAACGGACCGCAGAAGGTTACTTTATCGTCCGAACTGAGGCCCTGGAGACGCCGCCGGCGCCACCTGTGGGCACACCGCCTCCTTCGGAACGCGACGCGATAGAAGCGGGTCTGGAAGAGAGGCTCGGGGAGTTCGACACACTGAACTTCAACCAGGTCTCCGAGATCGTTTCGAACGAGATTATCCGGGACGCGGGGATCGCGATACTGTTCGCGGCGCTGGCGATCCTGGTGTTCATCACATGGGCTTTCCGCAACGTCCCGAAATCATATCGGTACGGAATTGCCGCCGTTGTCGCGGCTCTTCACGACGCGGTGTTTGTCCTCGGCGCGTTCTCCATCTTCGGAAAGTTGTTCGGGACCGAGGTGGACAGCCTGTTCATCACTGGTCTGTTGACCGTGATTGGATTTAGTGTTCACGACACGATCGTCGTCTTTGACCGGATTCGTGAGAACGTCTCGACGAACCCCGGCGTGGCCTTCGATGAGATCGTGAACGCGAGTCTTACGGAAACTCTGGCGCGGTCGATCAACACGGGACTCTCGGTGATCCTGGCCGTGGTCGCGTTGTTGCTCCTCGGCGGAGGCGAGATTGACACCCTGTTGCTCGCGCTCTTGATGGGAATCGTGGCGGGCACTTACAGCTCGATCTTCATCGCCAGCCAGATCCTGGTGGCGTGGGAGGACGGCGACTTTGCGGCGATCTGGCGAAGAATCTTGCCGGGTCGTAACGACGAAGAGCCGGCCACGGCCGGCCTTTAAGTCCGAGACTGGTACAGCACTCTCTCGTCGCCAACGCGGCGGGTGAGGTGCTGGCGGTCCATGGTCTCGAGGAGGGCCTGGGCGTACTTGCGTGTCGTGCCGAACATGTCGCGCACTTGTGCGAGAGTCAGGGCGCCGTTGGACGTGATGTGGTCTGTGACGCGGCCGGTCATCGCGGCGTAGGCATCAGCCGAGAAGACGACTCCATCCCCCGCGTCCACCACGGCGCCCGTGGCGATCAGGTAGGCCAGGAGGTCGGGATCGATGTGGAGACCGGTTGGTGGGGCGTAGGGCGCCGCGCTGAGTTGCATAAGGTAGGTCTCGGCAGCGCCGGACTGGGCAGGCGTCGGGGATGGCGTGAAGTCCGGCAGTGCCAGGTGATCCCCGTCCTTTATAGCCCCTTCGCTGGTCAGGTGTGCGAGCAAGGGGTCGAGCTGCTTTGGAGTCAGGCCCAAACGCTGACCCAATTCGCCCCGGGGCATCCCCTGGCGGAGCGGAGTGCCAGCGTGAAACTTCGTTAGCAGATCCTCCAATCGTGCTCGGACGGATGTGTATCCGTCCGCCGTATAGAGGAGGGTTGCGTCCGCAACCTGGGGGCTAAGGGCAACGAGAAGGCCTTCAGACGAGAGACGCGCCACGAGGTCAACAGCTGAGATGCCAGTTTCAAGGCCCGGCAACGTCCCAACCACTACCGGCTGATGTTGCTCGATAAAGGCGAGCAGGCGTTCTTCCGGCGAGCCGAGATCGAGGGTCTCTAGTGTGGCGATAGTGGGCGGGTGATGCCGTCGGTGTCGTGGCGGATTGAGCTGGACGACGTGGCCACCGCCGAGCGTGCCGTTCGCGTCGCGGATCACGAAATGATCTTGGGCCACCACAACCACTGGTGTAGCGAGCCGGAGTTGCGCCCAGGCTGACTCGCCCGGCTCGATGGCGTCGCAGTCCAGAAGGACGAGACGGGCGGGCGCCTCTGCGGCTCCGATGTGGAGGCTGACGTTGAGGTTGTGACGGATGGGGTTCGGCAGGTAGGGAACGGCACGCAGTAGGACATCCAGGGTGAGAGACTCGACGCACTGACTTTCGAGGGTCACGACCATGCCGCGAGCGAGCTGATCCGTCGCGATGCCCGCGAGATTGAGGGCAGTCCGTGTGCCGGGCAGCGCCTCCTCGACTTGCCGTCCGTGGTTCTGGACGCCGCGGATGCGAGCGCGAAGGCGGCCCGGCAGGATCTCGACGGCCTGGCCGTTGCGGAACGAGCCGTTGATCAGGGTGCCGGTGACGACCGTACCGAAGCCCGTCATGGTGAAGGCGCGATCGATAGGGAGGCGCGGCTTGCCCACGTCACGTTTGCGCGGGGCAGAGGCGAGAACGGCGTCGATGGCGGCGACGAGGGCGTCGATGCCGGCGCCTGTTAGGGCCGAGCAGGCAACGATCGGCGAGCCTGCCACGGATGTCTCGGCGATCAGCTCGACCGCTTCGGCGCAGGCGAGAGCGACGACGTCATCATCCACCGTATCGGTGCGGGTGATGGCGACGACGCCATGACGAACGCCCATCAGGTCGATGATGGCAAGGTGCTCGCGGGTCTGCGGCATGACGCCCCCGTCGGCGGAGATGACAAGGAGCGCTAGGTCGATGCCGCCCGCGCCGGCGAGCATGTTCTTGATGAAGCGCTCGTGGCCGGGTACGTCCACGATGCTTACGGTCCTTCCAGATGGGAGCGTTAGTTCGGCGAAGCCCAGATCGATCGTGAGGCCGCGGCCCTTTTCTTCCTGCCAGCGATCCGGGTCCACGCCGGTGAGGGCGTGGACGAGCGTGGACTTGCCATGGTCGACGTGACCCGCAGTTCCGACTACGTACATGATGTCTATTGTTCCGCCCGCCCGTCTGTGAAGTCCAACCCGCATTTTGATATTCTCCCGTCATGCCCCGAGTTGGATACGTGTATGACCCTTTGTACTTGGAACACACGGTTCCGGGGCATCCCGAGTCAGCGGGGCGCCTGCGGGCGATCATGGAGCACCTGGAGACGCAGGGAGTGCTGGCGCAGATGGTTCGGATCGATCCACGCGATGCTTCGTCGGAGGATGTCCTGCTCGCCCACACGCGTGAGTTGATGGAGCAGGTCGCTGCGACGGTACCGGGGGATCATGCGTGGATCGACGTCGATACCTACGTAACGCCGGGTTCGTATGCGGCGGCGCTGAGGGCGGCCGGAGGTGTAGTCGCGGCGGTCGACGGCGTGCTGTCGGGCGAATTGGCGTCGGCGTTTTGCCTGGTGCGACCGCCCGGGCACCATGCGACACCGGACCGGGCGATGGGATTCTGTCTGTTCAACAACGTGGCGATCGCGGCCTTACACGCACTGGAGCAGACGGATGTTGAGCGAGTGGCGATCATCGACTTCGACGTTCATCACGGTAACGGTACGCAGGACGTGTTTTATGAAGACCCGCGGGCACTGTACTTTTCGATGCACCAGTTCCCGTTCTACCCCGGCACAGGGAACTGGGACGAGACCGGAGCGGGTGCGGCGCAGGGAAACACGATCAACGTGCCGTTCCCGCGCGGCTCTGGCGATGACGCTTACATGACCGCGATGAGCGAGATCTGCGTGCCGGCGCTTCGGCGTTTCAGACCCGACCTCGTACTTGTGTCCGCCGGTTTCGACGCCCACTTTGCCGACCCGCTCGCGGGGCAGTTGGTTAGTGTGAAGGGCTACTTTGAAATGGCCACGGCCCTTCGGGAACTGGCCTACGAACTCTGCGGAGGACGAATCGTCTACGCGCTTGAGGGCGGGTACGACCTGACTGCGATCTCGTGGTCAGTTCACGCCTGCATCGATACGCTGCTTGGGAATGACTTCACGCCCGACCCGCTGGGTGGGTCGCCGGAGGTACGAGGACCGGACGCTTCGGCCCTTATCGAGCGTATCAGGCAACTTCACGGTCTGTAGCCGCGTCAGTCGGGCAGGAGCCGTACGAAGACCTCGTTGGCAAGGAAGCGGCCATGGTCCGTGAGGCGAACATTGCCGTTGCTGCGCTCGAGGAGCCCGGCAGCGATCATGTCGCGGTACGGTTCGCCGTAGACACCTTCGAACGAGTGCCCAAACCGCTGCTCGAAGGCTGTGAGGTCCAAGCCTTCGTTCAGGCGGAGGGCGAGGATCGCGGTGTCGGCGAGCTGGAGGTCATCAGATTGCGATTCCACAAGCGTCAGGTGAGGCATGGACTCCAGCACGTCAAGCGATGACGCCGGAATGGACATCGGTACTTCTGCACGACTCATGAGGTCGATGTAGCGGCGGGGTGAGTAGACGTTGGCGAAGCGGTGGCCGCCCCAGTGGGAGTGAGCGCCGGGGCCGAAGCCGAGCCACTCGGTGTTGCGCCAGTAGACGAGGTTGTGCCAGCATTGCTGCCCGGTCCGGGACCAGTTTGAGATCTCGTACTGCTCGTAACCCGCGCCCGCGAGCCGCTGGCAGGTGAGTTCGTACATGTCGGCCTGGAGGTCAGCGTCGGGCTCGGGGATACGGCCGTGATCGATGTCGTACGCAAGGCGGGTGCCCTCTTCGATTGTGAGGGCGTAGAGCGAGAGGTGGCCGGGGTCCAGAGCGAGAGCTTGGTCGAGGTTGCTTGACCAAGCATCGAGGGTCTGATCAGGGAGGCCGTAGATCAGGTCGAGACTACTGCGCGCGAATCCGGCTTCGCGGGCCCAGCGGACGCTGTCCACGGCGTCCTCGGTGGTATGGATGCGGTCGAGAAACTG
>JBDSHD010000034.1:0-17333 GCA_039918655.1 Dehalococcoidia bacterium
GTCCGTGGGTCAAGCAGTAGTCGCCCGTCATCGATTCGCGCCACGACCGCCGGCTCACCGACACGCAGCCGATGGGCCGCGTCATTCAGCCATCCACCCTCTCCCGGCAGCGCCAGCAGTTTCGTCGGAAGGCTCTCCTCCGGTAGGCTACCACCGCCGATCATCGACCGCCCATCAATCACCTGTGCGGGCTCGCCGATCGCCTGAGCCCACGTGTTCGCTCTAACCTCGATCGCTTCAATCGGCATCGAAATCATCCTCCACACCGGGATCTGCTCCAACGCCTCGCCTCGGACGTAATGGAGAAGCGTCGCATGCAGGCCCGCGATCGTCCCCTTGTCCGGGCGTAAAGCCCGCGCCAGTGGATTCCGCTCGATCCGCTCGATCAGATCTGCCCGTCCAGCGATGATGCCAGCTTGTGGGCCTCCCAGCAGTTTGTCCCCAGAGAACAAGCACAGGTCGACTCGGGCTTCTACGCTGTCCTGCACGGTTGGCTCCGCCGCCAGGCCAAATTGCTTCACGTCGAGGAGGCAACCCGATCCCAGGTCATCGATCATCAACAGGCCATGTTCCTGGGCTACCTTAACCATATCGGCAAGCGAAGGCTGATGCGTGAACCCAACCACCTTGAAATTGCTTGCGTGTACCCTCATTACGGCCGCCGTCTCAGGTCCCACAGCGGCTTCGTAATCGCCCAGGTAGGTCCGGTTCGTCGTCCCCACCTCAACGAGGAATGCACCCGACTGCCTCATGACGTCCGGAATGCGGAAGCCACCGCCGATCTCTACTGCTTGACCACGCGAGACAACCACTTCGCGTCCCGCTGTCAGCGTCGAGAGTACAAGCATTAGCGCGGCGGCATTGTTGTTGACCGCGATCCCCGATTCTGCGCCTGTCACCTGGCGGATCAGCTCGCGCAAGTGCGAGTATCTCGATCCACGCTCACCTGACTCCAGGTCGAACTCAAGGTTCGAGTACCCCCTGGACACCATGTCCATCGCTTGCCGCGCCGCTCCTGACAGAGGTGCGCGGCCGAGATTGGTCTGCAGAATCACGCCCGTCGCGTTGATGACGGGGCGGAGTGACGGTTGCAATGCCGCCCGTGCGAGGCCAGCCACCTCTTCGGCCAGCTCATCCTCGCCCGCCGCCTCGCGCCCCTCGCTTATCGCTCTCCGCGCCTCGTCCAGCGCCCGGCGTGCCAGCCCCGTAACGAGATCGCCTGATCCTTCCGATAGGGCCTTTACAAGGTCATGAGACAGGATCCTATCAACCGAGGGCAGGTTCCTGTACGGATTCTGAGTCACGCGACGATTCTAGCACTGCACGAAGCTCATAGGGCCGCGCTCACCTATGATGAGGAACGTATCCAGCCGATTCAGAACGGAATCCAACAAATGGCAGACCAATCCAACCCCGAACCCGGCGACAGCGGTCGCCAGATGCGTGTCCCGGGCGTCTTCGACCAGGCGTTTCTCACGGACATCGAAGGCGTCACAGAGGTGATCTTCGTCCGCCACGCCCAGCCCGACGTCAATTACGAAGGGGTTGTCGGCGACAGTATCGATCCGCCCCTCACTGAGTACGGCCGGATGCAAGCACGGCTCGCCGGAGGCGCTCTATCGCTCAAGAAAGTGGATGCCATCTTCACTAGTCCGCTCAAGCGCGCATTCGAGACCGCCGAGGCCATCGCCGGGCACCACAAGGGCCTCGAACTGAAGATGATCTCTGATCTGCGCGAGGTGGAAGTCTTCCGTGACATCCCGCCAGACCAGCGCGTGCAGGACTACCTGGGCAACGAACTGCTACTGGCCGCGCGTGAACGTATGCTCAACGAGCGGTCCTGGGATGTCTATCCACTCACCGAACCCAGTCATGAGTTCCGCAAGCGCACCGTCAACGCCGTCGAGGAGTGCATCGCTCACAACGCCGGCGAGCGGATAGTGATCGTCTGCCACGGTGGGGTCATCAACTCTTACACCGGACACATCATCAAATCGCCGTTCGACATGTTCTTCCGGCCCGCCCACGCCTCAGTCAGTATCGTCGTCGCTGGAGAAGGCCGCCGTGTTGTTCGTCTCCTTAACGACACCCACCACCTGACCACCGCAGAGGGCGACTTCGCGACGTACTAAGGGGACTCCCCTTTACGGGTATCTGCCGTGGACAGTGCCGGCGGCTCGTGCCGGAAGAGGAAGATGAACAGCCAGATGGCCCCAACGATGCCCAGAACAATCGGGCTGAGGGTCAAGCCGACTCCCACCAGGCCGATAACCACGGCCGTAATGCCCACCAGACTGATTCCAGACGTCAAACGCGGGATGTACGCACGCTGGTCCAGCGCGATTGTGAGCAGAGCTGGGATCATGATCAGATTTCCGGCAGTGACCAGTGCATCCCACATAAGCTCAGTCAAGCGTAGATAGGCCCGTCTCTAGGGGCAAGCCGGTCCCGCCGGTTATCCGTAAGCCGCCAGGTCAACCGCCTCGCCGTACTGCATCTCACCCCAGTTAGCCCCAACCTTCGTATCGATCTTCAGCGGCACCCGCATCTCGAGGCTGCTCGGCATTATGTCGACGCAAAGCGCCCGAATGTGCTCAACCTCGTCTGCTGGGCACTCGAATATCAGCTCGTCGTGCACCTGCAAGATCATCCAGCTTCGCATGCCCCGTCGCCCTATTTCATCATCCAGCCGGTTCATCGCGATCTTGATGATGTCCGCCGCCGTGCCCTGCACCGGCATGTTGATCGCCGCCCTCTCCGCCGCGTTCCGCACGTTGAAGTTCGACGAGTGGATCTCCGGGATATACCGCCTCCGTCCGAACAACGTCTCGGCGTACCCATTCGCCCTCACAGCTTGCACCGTCTCCGACACGTACTCCTGGATGCCGGGGTACTTCTCAAAGTACGTCCGGATGAAGTTCGCCGCGTCCTCACGCGGAATCTTCTCGCGCATCGAAAGCCCGTACTCACTCAGCCCGTAGAGCACCCCGAAATTGAACACCTTCGCCCGCCGCCGCATGTCCGTTGTAACTTCCTCGATCGGCACGCCGAACACCTGCGAAGCCGTCGATGCGTGGATGTCCTCGTCGTTCTCGAACGCCGCGACGAGGCCTGGGTCTCCTGTGATGTGCGCCATGATCCGCAGCTCGATCTGCGAATAGTCGGCCGACAACAACTGCGGCTCCGGTCCATTGTCCCGCGCGACGAACGCCCGGCGGACACGTGCTCCCATCTCCCCTCGTACCGGTATGTTCTGCACATTCGGGTTGCTCGACGAGAGTCGGCCCGTAGCGGCACCCGTCTGGTTGAACTCGGTGTGTATGCGATGGGTCCGCGGGTTGACAAGCGAAGGTAGCGGATCGAGATAGGTCGACTTCAGCTTCGTCAACTCTCTGTACTCGAATATCAGGTCCACGATCGGATGCACGCCTCGCAGGGAGTCCAGTGAGTCCTTGTCAGTGGCGTGAGCGCCAGTCTTCAGTCTTCGTGTCTTCGGGAGGCCGATCTCCTCGAACAGTATCTGTGACAGCTGTATCGGTGAGCCGATGTTGAACTCGTGGCCCACCGACTTGTAGATGTCCTCCTCAAGATTGCGGATGTCCTCCGCCATCACCGCCGCCATCTCGTGTAGCGTCCCCGCGTCAACCGCAACGCCGCGCAGTTCCATTCGCGCCAGAACGCTCACCAGCGGCATCTCCATGTCCCGGAACAGCGCCTCCATCCCCTTCTCGACCAACTCCGGCTCGAATACGCCCCGCAGCTTCCAGATCGCGTCGGCGTGCGCACACGCACAGGCTCCGGCCGCCTCAGCCTCCACTTGGCCCCACGTGATCTGAGCTGACTTCTTGCCGCCCTGACCCATCAGGGCTCCCCGATCCTGCAATTCTGCACCGAACCGCCGCGCATGCAGCCACCCCAGCGCCAGATTCCCTTCCTCCGGCCTGCCTGCGCCGCCGCCCTCTCCTAGCAGGTTCGCCGCGATCATCGTGTCAAACTCGAGACCACGCACTTCCACGCCGTGATTGAACAGCGCGACGATATCGAACTTCGCGTTGTGCGCGGTGATGCCCACGTCCGGCGACGCGATCAGCGGTCCCAGCAACGCCAGCACCTCAATCAACGGTAGCTGCGCACCGTCGCCCAGCCTCATAGCGTGTCCGACCGGCACGTAGTACGCCTCGTCCTCTCCGAGAGCCGCGGTCACGCCGATGATGTCCGCGGTCATCGCCTCCCGGCTCGAAGCCTCCAGGTTCAGCACGAACGACCCGCGTTCCTTGATCCGTGCGGCTAGCGCATCGAGCGCCGCTCCGTCCCGCACAATCTCGTACTTCGTCTCCACTGGCTCTCCGGGTGCCACGACCGGCGCCGTCACGCCACCCTGCGGCAGGCGTGGTACCAGCGTCCGAAACTCCAGCTCCCGGAACAGATCCTGCATCCGGCCCGCGTCATAGTGCGCGTAGAAATCCGCCTCATCCATGCCCAGATCTACTGGTGCATCGCGCACGATCGTTGCCAGCAGCTTCGATTGGCGCAATTGGTCCGCGTACTCGCGCACCAGCCCCTGCACCTTCGGCGGCGCCACCTCATCCACATGCTCGATCAGGTTCTCTATCGTCCCGAACTGGTCGATGAGCTTGATCGCCGTCTTGTCGCCCACGCCCGGGATACCGGCGATGTTGTCCGATGTGTCGCCCTTTAGCGCCTTCAGGTCCGTCATCTGCAGCGGCGCTACACCGTAGCGTTCCTTAATGTCTTCCGGTGTCTTATAAATGACCGAGTCCCTCTGGTAAGGCCGGTACATCCACAGGTGCACGTTCTCGCCCACCAGTTGCGCGATGTCGCTGTCCATGCTCACCAGGTAGACCTCGACACCCTCCCCGGCCGCCTGCTTCGACAGCGTCCCCATCAGGTCGTCCGCCTCGTAGCCTTCCATCTCTACCATCGGCATCCCGAACGCCTTTATCAGCTCACGCGTCCGCTTCATCTGGCGCGAGAACTCCGCTCGCTCCTCTTCCGGCATCCCGACCCGCGTCGCCTTGTACGTGTCCGTGATCTCGTGCCGGAACGTCGGCGCCGAGGTGTCCAGCGTGACGATTACGTGCGTCGGCTTCAACTCGTCGAACATCGCCAGGAACGTGTTCGCGAACCCGAACGGCGCTCCCACAAGCTCGCCCGTCGCCCGCACCCGCAGTGGTTCGGCGAGCTGCTTCATCGCGTGGAAGGAGCGGTGAATGATCGAGTGTCCGTCGATCAGGACTAGACGGCGCTTAGAATCCAGTGCCACGCTGGGATTATACGGCGCGCCACACCAGAACCTGGAACCATCCGGCGCCCTCGCCCGCCTCCACTCCGCCCGTCATTCCCGCGTAGGCGGGAATCCATGCGCTCGCCGCGCTGTCAGCCCGACAGGCCGAGCTGCCGCAGGGAACGTCGCGCTGTCGTAGTACGCAGTCTCCTGCTGGATGCGGCCCTCGGCGTCAAACTGGAAGTGGGCGATGATTCGGAACTCGATTTCTTTGCCGGTTGCCGGAAGGTTTCGGTACGGACCGTCCTGCTTGCCCCGCAGTACCAGCTCGATCACCGCCGAATCCTCGCCCAGCGTCCAGCGGGTGACCTCGCGGCGCAGGCCGGGGAAGCCATCCCAGAGGTGCTGGTAGTTGTCGCCGACGATCGCGTCCCCGCCCTCGTATCGACGTCCCGTGGCGGCGTCCTCGAACACCGGTTTAGCGCGGCTGTACGTCGCCAGCACTCGCCTGGAATTGCGGGCGTTCTCGGCCTCGACGTGCTCCGTCAGCACGGCCCGCATCTGTTCGTGGGTGACGGTCATGCAGGAATTATAGCCCAGCCGCGCGTGCCCGCCCCGCGTCGATTACCCTGCAGCCGCCCGTCTTCGCGGCGCCAACTCACCCTCCGCCTCCGCTTCCTTCGCCTTCTTGGCAGCGGCAACGCTCGCCTTCAGCGCTGCCACAAGATCCATGACCTTCGCCGGCTGGGCCACCGGAGCGCTGATCTCGACGCCTTCGAGCTTGGCGTCGATCACCTGCTGTAGCGCCTGGCGGTATTCGTCGTGGTACTTCTCGGGGTCGAACTCGTCCTCCAGCAGATCGATCAGAGCGTATGCCATCTCCAGCTCGCGGTCGTTCACCTCCACGTCCGGCAACTCCGAGGGTACTTCCCGGATTTCGTCCGGGTAATGCAACGTCTCGATCACGAGGCCGCCGCCGTGACCGTCCGGGTCGAGCGGGCGGATGACGCAGAGTTGCTCCTTGTTGCGGATGGCGATCTTGGCAACGCCGTTCAGGTCCTTCTCCTTGAGAGCCCGAAGGAGGAGCGCGTACGGCTTCTGGCCTTTGGCCTCGGCCTCCAGGTAATAGGTTTTCTGATAGTAGATCGGGTCGATCTCCTCGGCCTTGACGAAGGCGGTCAGCTCTACTGTCTGCTTGCTGGGGAGCGGAAGCTTCTCGAAGTCCGCGTCCTCCATCGTCATGTACTCGTCCTTGGCGTATTCGTAGCCGCGGCCGATTTCACTCCACTCGACGGCGCGCTCGTGCTCGGGGCACCATCGGAGCTGCTTGAGGCGACTGCCGCACTCCTTGTGGAGGAGGTTGAAGCTGATATCCTTGTCTTCGGTGGCGGTGTACAGCTTCACCGGGATGCTGACCATCCCGAAGCTGATGACGCCGTTCCAGATTGATCTCGCCATTTCGTGACTCCGCCTGAAAGCTCCCCGAGTTTGGCGAGCATTAGGTATGTTACCGCAGGTATAGACGCAGGGAAATGCGACGGGTTATCCACATCATCCCGGGGTTTGCTTGGTAAGCAACGTTTTTGTTCAATGGGCTCCTGCGCCCCGCCGAAAGGCAATGACTGGGGAATGCGCTACCATCAACGAACCCGGGCAGCTCGGACACGCCCAGCCCGATATCAGATTTGAGGGAGAAGCAGATATGGCGAACCAGTTCCAAATCGGCGACCTCGACGTGCGAGTGCTGAGCGATGGCGACGCCCGCGCCCCGGGAACGATGTACTTCCCCGGCACAACGGTCGAGCAGTGGGAACCGCACAAACGCTGGCTCGATCACTCGGGCAACGTTGTTTTTCCCTTTACCTGCTTTCTCGTACGTACCGGTGACCAAACGGTGCTGATCGATACCGGCCTGGGGCCCGTGAACATGTTCGGTTTCACGGGCGGGGCATTGGTGGGCGAGCTGGCGAAAGAGAGCGTGCAGCCGGATGACATCGACCTCGTATTCGTCACCCACCTGCACGTCGATCACTGTGGCAACGTCGCTATCGCCGAGGGTGAGGCACCGCGCCCCACGTTCCCCAACGCCACTTACCGCTGGACAACGTCTGACCACGAGCACTTTAGCGGGGAGAGATCCTTCGGAACGCCAGACCAGAAGGCTTATCTCAGGGCGATGTTTGAAGCTGTCGAAGGCCGTTTCGAGGCCGCGGACGACGGCGCGTCGATAGCTCCAGGGATCACCGTTATCGGGACACCTGGACACACGCCGGGACACGCCGGCGTGATCCTCTCATCGGGTGGTCAGCGGGCCTTCGTGCTGGGCGACGCCATCTCCTGTCCTGTCCAGCTTGAAGAGACCGAGTGGTCTGGGATGGGCGATATGGACAAAGAGTTGGCGCGCCGCTCCCAGGAGGCTGTTGTCCGAGAACTGGAAGGAACCGACGACCTGATGACAGCGGCGCACTTCCCCGGCCTTACCTTTGGGAGGGTGCTGCGGGGTGAAGGGAAGCGCTATTGGGAGCCGCTGGGAGCGTAGGTCCGGAATTGATAATTTGGCTCTCGGGATATGACTAGCACCCGTAAACCAGCGGTTAATCCTTCCTCTGAAGGACCAGTTCGCTTTGCGATATCAGCTCGCAATTGTTGGTTGGCGATGCCCGATTTCAATGCCTTTTCGCGCTTCATTGCCTGACCACGATCTGGATACTGTTCTGAATGGACAAGCTCCCAAGGCCCCCTAGATCGTGTCCACCCTGTGCCGGTTTGATGTTGTTCCAGCCGTGCCTTCAGATCGGCCGTTGACCCGATGTACAACCGCCCTTCAGGGTTGCGAAGGACGTAAACGTGGAAGGACATCTAATGGACACTTTGGCTCCCGGGACAGGACTCGAACCTGTAACCTAGCGGTTAACAGCCGCTCGCTCTACCATTGAGCTACCCGGGAGCGCGAACTCCGAGACTATTCTACTGTTACGCCGGGTGAACGATCCTAGCGGTTAATCCTTCCCCGAAGGACTCGCTCTACCATTGAGCTACCCGGGAGCGCGTTCCGACAAGCGGTGGAACGTACCTGGCTGCCGAGCCAGGATTCGAACCTGAACTAAGGGATTCAAAGTCCCTTGTGCTACCGTTACACCACTCGGCACTGAGGCCGTCGTATGCGCTTGTATTGGTGCCGAAGGCCGGACTCGAACCGGCACGAGGGTTACCCCCCGGCAGATTTTGAGTCTGCTGCGTCTGCCAATTCCGCCACTTCGGCACTAGCGCTTGACTGCCGCCAAGCGCGAACAAAGCGGGTCTGCAACCCGCTCCGTTATTAATCGTAGCGCAGGCCACTTTACCCTGTAAAGGCAATTCCAACCTTCAACCACTCCAGCATCGCCTCCACTGCCTCGCCCCAGACATCCTCACGGGTATGGCCGCTCGCTTTGTTCACACTGAATCCGTGGTCCGCGCCCTCCAGCAGATGGTAAGTGGCATTGGGCGCGATGGCGGCTACTCCCGTGAGTTCCTCTGGCGACGCAAAGGCGTCCTTCGTGCCAGAACAGAAGAGAGTAGGTACTGTGATCGCGTAGAGGTGGGAGTCACGGCGCTGATCCGGCCTGCCAGGAGGATGTAACGGGTAGGCGAACAGAGCCAGCGCGTCGACAGACTCGCCAGCAGCGACGATCTGCGACGCTATCCGGCCACCCATCGACCGTCCGCCGATCACGAGACGCATCCCTGGCGAACGAAGTTCTTGAATCACCGCTCGCCAGGTTGCCTCGAGGACTGGCGGCCGGTCCGGCCCGTGCTTGCGTGCTTCTTGGTACGGGAACTGGAACCGGGTGCTTGCCACTCCGCGCGCGGTGAGCTCCCGGCACGCAAACTTGCCGAACGGGTTGTGGACGTTGGAGCCTGCTCCCGGTGCGTAGATGAATTGCCACCCACCGAGGTGGTCCGGCACGGATTCGATAACCGAGACAGCCCCGGCACCGGGGACATCGACCGAAGTCTGACGCTCGCTCACCACTCGAGGACGGCGAACAGGCCCAGGTGGTCGGACGGGTACAGGTCAGGGTTATCCGTGGATGGCTGATCAAACGCGAGCCCAGCGTCCGCGACCCGGAACTCAGGCGAGACGTAGATGTAGTCAAGAGTGCCGGCCGGGGAGTTGTCCCAGTTGTTGACCGGCGTGGGCCACGTCTTCTCTGGCTCGCGCCCGTGGACGGTCTCGTGGGCGGAGCGAAACCGCGACTTCATGATCTTGACGGTTTCTTCGCCGCTGTAAGAATTGAAGTCGCCGAGCACGACGAGGGGCAGCGGCTCCTGGCGGCCCAACCAGTCGAGCAAATACAACGCCTGCACTACGCGCTCCGCGCCAGCGTCTTCCGGGTGGTGAAGATGTGTGTTGACGAGCGCGAACCTCTGGCCGTCAACCTCGTAAACCGTTCGCTGGGCGATACGCTCGAAAGTCATCAAGTCGAGGATCTCGTGCTCGACGCACGGGACCCGCGCCAAAGTTCCTATTCCGAAGACACTTGCTCGTGCTCCGGGTGAAGTCGCGTGCTTGATGCGATAGTGCGAGGTGTCGTCGAGGCGTAGGTTGATCGCGCGGCTGACCTGCATACCCTGATCGATGCCCAGGTCGACTTCCTGGAGTCCGAGCACGTCCGGGGCAAGACCCTCCAGTTGATCTATGACCAGCGGAAAGCGGTCATCCCACTCTCCCATACGATTGAAGAGATTGAGCGTAGCTACCTTCACACTAGGCATGACGCCGACAGCTTACACCGGCGCGCTTGAAGACAATAGGGCCAAACGCGCGGCACGGGCTAGCTCGCGAGGCTCACCGGGAGACACTTCTCGCTCCGGGGAGGCGAAGACATAGGTCACGCGGGATACCTCGCGACCAGTGGCCCCTTCCAGTCCATAGACGTACAAGCCGGCCTGCATCTCGTACTTCTGAAGCCGGTCCTCGATTTCGCGTTCAGTGATCCGGTCTGTCTTCCAGTCCACAATCTCCAGTCCGTCTGGCGTCTCAATCACCATGTCGATAAAGCCTTCGAGAATTTGATCGCCATTCGCGATGGCGAACGGCACCTCCCGCAGAGCTCGACCGGCTTCTCGTGCCCGTTTCCACGCGGTGGATTCACTAATGATCCAGGTTACCAACCGCTCCACTTCGTCCTTCAAGTGAGGAACGGCTTCAGCGACGGCCTGTGCGTGACTGAAGGGCCCGGCCAGTTCGATACCGGCATCCAGAGGCAAACTCTGAATTGTGGCGTGAACTGCCCGTCCCAACCGCGTCATAGCTCGACCGCGTGACCATGGCTCGGTGTCGTCCTCACGCCCCGGGCGGTCATCACCGCCCCTGCCGGGCGCCGATGTCTTGAGTGCGGTGGCGCTCATGTACTTTCGAAGGCGGGCCTTGCCTCCGAGTTCTTCGCGTTGAGCGATCAGGTTTTCTTCGGAAAGGCTCGGGTCATCGTCCACCTGGAGTCCCGCGAACGGCGCTGGCCGGCCGCGGTCCGGCACCGAAAGTTCCAGGTGTTCCACTTGGTCCGCGGCGCCCCCATCGAAGAGAGTCTTCGCGGAGCATTCATCATTGCCCTTGCGGTACAGCGATACGACGAGGTGATCACGGGCGCGTGTGGCCGCGACGTAGAGGGTGCGAACCCGTTCCGCCTCATCATGCCGAAGATCTGTGATCCGGATGTCTTCGTATTCGCCCGCCACAAACTGCCGGTTCTGAGTCTTTGCCCCAACGGCAATCCCGTAGCGGCCCTTCTGATAATCACGACGAATCACCTCGGCCTGACCTCCTACTGGCCGCGCAGACAGACCTGCCATGATCACGATCGGGAACTCGAGACCCTTGGAGGCATGGATGGTCATGATCCTGACCGCGTCTTCGTCGTCATCGAGGTCCGCGCCTTCCCGGTCGAAGGTCTTTCCTTCGGTCTGGCGTTCCAGCCAGGACACCAGCGAGCGGAGACTTTCGGGCCCCGCAGCCTCGAAACTGCGCGCTCGCTCGACGATATACCGGACCCGGCGAAAACCGTTGCGGTTGCCGTAGAAGAGGATGCTGCTTTCGATCAAGCCTCTCTCACCGACAATGTCCTCGACGAGGGCCGCCAGCGACCTATCGTGTCGTTTCTTGTGATACTCGGCCAGGACTCGCAGCCCTTCGCCCACAGGGCCGGGGCGCTCCCTGTTCTTAGCTGCCAGGTAATTGAATGATCCGCCATCCTTCTTGAACTGGGCTAGATCACGATCAGAGCAGGCAAAGGTAGGGCTTCGCAGCGTGCCCACGACCGCGATCTCGTCGGCCGGATTGTCGATTGCGGTCAGACAGTTGATGATGTCCCGGACCTCCTGGGTACGGAATATCAGGCTCCCGCCCTCCACCCTGTAGGGGATTTCGCTCAACTCAAAAGTTCGTTCGAGCGCGTCCAGATTGGAGCGCGTGGGGATCAGGATCGCGATATCCCCATAGCGGGCATTCCGGATTGCGGAACCATCCTCGACCTGCCAGTGATTAACTTCCACCAGGTCGCGGCAGAGCGCAGTTATTGTCTCGGCTTCCATGAGCCGGATTTCGCCGACCGGGTTCGCCAACGAGTCTCCAATTGTCGCTACACTCGGGCCCGCGATTTGCTCGTCGCGATGCGGGTGTATAGGCCGGTATTCAGGCTGCGTCTCCGGTGACGATCCGTCGCCGATTACCCTTGCGAACACACGGTTGACCCACTCCAGGACTTCCGGTCGTGACCGCCGGTTGACCGATAGTTCGGCAAAGACGGCGCCTGATGCCTGCATGGAGCGGCGCACTTCCGCGAAGACAGCCATGTCAGCACCGCGAAATCGGTATATCGACTGCTTGGGATCGCCAACGAGGAACAATCGGCCGTGCTCGAAGTCTCCGGTATCCGGATCTGTCGCGAAAGCACGGGCGATTTGCGCCTGCATCGGATCCGTGTCCTGGAACTCGTCGATAAGCAGTTGGGCGTACCGCTCGCGAAAGGACGCCCGCGCCGCCGCGCTGGTGTCGAGTAACTCGCGTACGAGGATAATCAAGTCGTTATACGTCAGGCTGCCCTCTCGGCCACGCTGCGCTTCGTCCTGCCGGGCGAAGCGAACGATGTATGGCAGAAGGTCCGCCAGCGCCTTGCTACGGAGCCCGGTGAGCAGCTTGGCCAGTGAATCCGTGATCGCGCTACCGATCGCGAGCGCTTCATCCTTGGACACTCCAAAGTGCCAGTTCGCCTGCCGCCCGTTCCCAACCTTCGGCACACTCACCGATGCGAGCACAACGCCGCGCTCCCGTTCCGGTACGGCCGAGACGCGGGTTAGGTACTCCGCGAGGTGGACGAGGCACTGGCGCAGACGGTCATCTTCAGGCACCTGGACGAATCCGGTGACCTCCAACTCCCGCTGCAGATCATTGAAGTCCGGCCATCCCGGTTCGGCGTCTGTGTACGGATTCATTTCGAGGACAGAGGCGAGATCACCGGCCGCAACCATTTCAAGCGCAAGGCGAGCCAGGGCGGCCGTGGTCAGTCCGAGACTCAGGACGCGGTCGATCGCATTGGTTGCCGCTTGATCACTACCGAGGCCGTCGAGGTAAGCTCGCCACTGCTCGTCGTGGCGACGTGTTGCGGCCACTTCGTCCAGTATCGTGAAATCCGGGTCAACTCCAGCTTCAGCAGCGAACGACCTGAGCAGTCCCGAGCAAAACGCATGGATCGTTGACATCTGCGCGCGATCGAGAGACTCCAGAGCTGCATCGAGATTTCCCGTGCTGACCCCCCCTTCTTCCCGCGCCGCCTCGAGGCCGGAACGTACGCGGTCCCGCAATTCCGCTGCCGCGCGCTCCGTGAATGTTATTGCGACGATCCGGTCAATCGGGATGCCAAACTCGACAAGCGAGATAACGCGGTTCACAAGCGCCGTAGTTTTGCCCGTGCCCGCGCCAGCTTCGACGAAGAGGGTGGCGTCCGTCTTGCGAATAAGTTCAAGCGCCCGCTTGTCTGCTTCTCGGCGCTCTTCCATCTCCGTCATGGGGCTGCCTGGTCCGTATCCCCAACGTTGTGCCAGGGCATCATTGCCGGATCGCTTTTCTTACGCTCGAAGGCCGCTTCCCGGCGCAGGTCGCATATACGGTTGAAGTCACAATAGGTGCAGTTGTCGAATGTGCCGAAGGAGTCGTTGTATTTCCCGGAAACTGCCGGGAATACGCCTTGCTGCACGCCGCCCACGATCTCGTCGACGATCCGTTCGAGGCGGCGACGCTCCTCCGGCCCAATCGCTGCCCCCTTTCGCTCGAAGTTGCCCTTTGAGCTGATGAACCAGTAGAGGGCATTGACATCGCTGGCGCCAGGGACGTCGTAACCGTACATCGCGAGCTGCAGTTTCTTGCCGCCCATGAATACATCGTCTTGGAAATCCTTGAATCCGGCAGTGCTTCCCGTCTTGTAGTCGATTATCCAGGCACGCTCGCCGTCCGGAGTGCGGTCCATGCGATCGTACTTACCACGGAGTTTGACACCTGCGAGGTGGCTCTCGGGTATGTAACCTTCGAACTCCGCAGGGACTGCGCCTGTCTCCATGCGGAACTTCGAATCTTCTTCGAGGAATCTTGTCAGGTCGGCCTTTATCGTCCGTAGATCGTGCTCTGAGTAGACGCGTAGGCCGGCCAGGCCTCGATCTTTGACCTCGCTGAATTCCTGATCGGCCAGGTCCATGAGTTCTTGGGCGTCCATCTCGTTCCAGGCCTCGAGAACACGTGGCCGGCCGCGGCCCTGCTGGTCTCTGAAGAAACGTTCCAGCACCTCGTGGATCAGCGTCCCCCGCTCCAGCGGGCTTAGCGTCTCAACTTCTTCCGGTTCGTCGACTGGCCTGAGATACAACACACTTGATGCGAAGTACTGGAAACCACATACCGCATACTTCTCTAGCGTGGTTGGGGAAACGGACTTTCCGGTAACGTCTTCGATGCCCTGTCCAACGTGTCCGTCCCACTCGGTGAACTTCTGCCCCCAGCGTGCCCGTAGCATCGCAAGCGTGCGCGCTCGCCCGTGGGTGCCCGTGAGGAGCTGATCTGTCTGCCTGGCCAGAACAGCCCGGCGGAGGGCAAGCTCAGGAGCATCCAGAACGGATCCCCGGAGTGCGGAAGCCAGCGGCGACGTGTGTCTCTGTAAGGGCGCTCCTTGCGCCAATCGCCCATTGCGAAGATCCGCCGCTGTGACCCGCTTGTCACCGTTGAGATTGTAAGCGCGCACCATCTCGGGCGAGGGGTAGTAGTCACGCCCACCGCCCGATTCATAAGCGGGGACGGACCAGGTGACAATACCGCCCGCTCCGGACATCATCGCCCGCCGTGTGGCTTCGCGGCCCCTGTCGATCCTGGTCTCGGTGTCTTCAATATGAGGGAACTCAGACTTGAGGCCGCGCCAAACCCTATCGTCCAGCAGGGCGTCTGCTCTGGGTCCTGCCGGGAACGCTCCTTCGTAGGCGCCGCAAAGATACACCCGCTTGAAGCGCATGCCCGCGGCGACGTTGTAATGCGCCATTGCGACGCCGTCCCCTAACTTGTTGGTGCGCTCGTGAGCACTTTCGAGATTCGCGCGAAGGGCGTGTGTGAACTTCGCCAGGCTGAAAGATCCACCGACCGCGCCGACCGTTCCAAGTTGGTCGATCTCGTCGAGCACAGCGTCGTAGGCGCCCGTGCCATCGAGGTACTCCCCGACCAACAACTTGAAGTTTTCAATGAATGTTTCCGCCGGTTGCTCGCGGCGAAGCGGCTCTAGGCGTCGGATCATGGCGCTTATTACGCGCACGAGTTCCGCGGCGTCCTCCGACCGATATCGAGCGAAACGTGCTCGCCCTGCATATTCTTCGCCGCGACTGTCGAGGGCGTCAGCCTCACGTGAAGCCTCCGCCTCAAATCGGCCGAGACGCTCCGTCCACAGCTCTGCCCCGCGCGTAATCCCGGCCTCTCGTGAAGCCCTATCCCAACTCGTTACGTTTGACTGGACTTCCCCATCATCTGCGGGTATGAAGCGGCGAATCGGGGCCACGCTGAGGAAGTCCATCACTGCCGTGCGGGAGTAGTCCTTGTCCGGTAGGCCCGCCAGTTGGAGCACCGCGCGACCCATCCTTGTGCCGACGAGAGGCACGCCGGGAAGGGGCGTGGCCGGGACGCCTGCCCGCCCGAAGGCCTCACGCAACAATCCCGGGTACGCATCGTCGCCTCCGTGGAAGACGGCTATCTCATCGATACCGAGACCGGCCTCAAGATCGGCAATGACCGCTCGCACGACATCGGCGGTTTCGCTGGCTGGCTCAGGAGCGATGCGGAACCTCAATGTCACATCGCCTTCAGGCTCGGCCAGGAGGTGAACTTCGTCTCCGGTGCGACCCAGAGTTTGGATCAAGCGGCGACTGGCAGCAGTCAACGGGCCCGGAGCGACCACGTACACCTCGCCCAAATCGTTAAGTACACCAGCGCGCCCTGCCTCCAATGCCGCAGTGGCCGCATCCATCAGGTCCTCAACGTCGTAGAACGCCGCGGACTCAATCCGGAAGCCATCGTAGAGACGCAATACTTCCGCTAGGTGTGTGCCTGGATGACGGGCGGCAACATCGACGGACTTGTTCACACCAGCTCGCCTGAGACGCGCGAAGATTTGCCGCAACACCCGCGCGTAGCCCGGCAGGTCCCGTATCCTCGACAGGCCCGCCCCTGAGTCGAGCGCAATTTTCTCGGCGAGGTAATCACCGATCGGCCGGGCCAACGGCGCCCTTCCCTCCGCTGCTAGGAAACCTGCCGCAAGGAGTTCAGCAACCCTTGGGAGCGTTTCAAACCGGACCCCCGCGAACGGCCCGCTCCGGGCAAGAGTCCGCCGCAGCTGGAGAGCCGAGGCGTGTGAAGGAGCGATGACGGTGACAGGCCGCAGTGGATCTTGCCGCCTGGCTTGAGATATCTCCGAGAGGGCTGAGTAGACGTCCGTCATAGGGCTGGCGCAAGGATATGGAGGAGGGTGGACCCTGTCAACGCCAGATTGGCACTCCGGCAGCGCCTTGACACCGAATTAACGGAGAGAGTTTGGCGAGACCGATTTGGGAGACTGGTCATAACGACGGCGAAGACGCAACCACAGGAGGCGGCAATGGCGCATAACGTAATCGTACTGGTCTCTGATCTCGACAATGCGATCCGGGGAGAGCTAAATGTGCTGGAAAGTGTCGAGGAAGCCACTCGTCTCGTCGAAACCCTGATTGAGTCAGGTTTCGAGCAAGAGAGAATTCGAGTCTTCCTGGGCGACGAGATGCAGATGGAGATTCGTCACCGCCCCGTGGTGTCGCTCGCCAGCGATTCAGTTGGCCAGGCCACGAAGGAAGCCGCACAAGCGAAGGAAGAGGAAGGAAGCCCTGCCCCTAAGGAAGAGAGCTCCAGGGCCGCCACCGCGCGCGCGGCGTCCCTCGTCCTCGACGGCGTCACATCCGAGCCGTTCACCAGGAACGGTAAGCGTTTCTCGACGATGTTCGGTCCAGACGTCTTGAGTCCCGTTTAGCTGTCCCTTCGGACGGAGTTGCTTTCCGTCCTGCTGTCATGAAGGTGGAGCGAGCTTGCACCCCCGGCTCGCTCCACCTTTCTTTTTGAGGTGGCACCGCACGTGCCGCTGCTATCATGGCGGCTAATGAGCGATTACGCCGCTGCCGCGCTGGACATTAACGCCGCCATGCTGGCGCTGGGGAACGAGACCTTGAACACCCCGCTTGCGAGCATGGTGCGGAATCGAGATATCCCGAACATCTACGCTGCCAATCACGTTGTTGCCATCAGCGCTTCAACTGCGGAGGAAGTCGACGAAATGATGGCGCGCGTTGAAGTGGAGTATCAGCACGCAAGACACCGCCGTTTTCACGTTGACTACCGAACGCCGCCCGCGGTCGTAGCGCGACTCACCCTTGAAGGCTACACCCGAGAAGATGTCCTAGCCTTCCTGCTTGACGGCCAGTTGCTCGGCTCGCCAGGACCGCAGGATATCCGGCCCGTCGTCACGAACGAAGATTGGGAAGCCTTCTGGGATCTGATGAA
>JBDSHD010000035.1:0-3013 GCA_039918655.1 Dehalococcoidia bacterium
CCCGCACCTACCCGGTCCTGGGCCTCAAGATGGGGTTCTATCGCTTCGATTACTGCTTCGGCGACGTATTCGTCGGGGACCAGGTCGGCGGTGATGCCGTGCTCGGCGAGCAAGTTGGCGGTGGCGGGGCCGATGGCGAAGACGCGTGATGCACCAAAGGCGCGAGCGTCGAGGCCGCGCGCAGCGAGGATTTCGAAGAAGAGGTCTACGGCGTTGGCGCTGGTGAAGCCGGCCCAGTCGTAATCGCCGGAGCGCAGGCGATCGATGCCCGCCTCGATTGCTTTGCGGTCTTTGATGGGTTCGATTTCGATGGACGGGAGTTCGACCGTGATTGCGCCTTCTTCGGCGAGGAGCCGGGCGAGGGTGCTGGCCTGACGGCGGGTACGGGTGATGAGGACGCGCTTGCCGAAGAGTGGGCGGTTCTCGAACCAGGAGACGGTGTCGCGCAGGCGGACGACCTCCCCGACGACGGTGATAGCGGGCGGCTTGATGCCTGCGTTCTGGACGATGGCGACGATGTCAGCGAGGGTGCCGGTGACTGTGTGTTGTTCGGGGGTGGTGCCTTGCTGGATGACGGCGACGGGCGTTTCCGGCGAGCGGCCGTGGGCGGTTAGTTGCTGGACGATGTCCGGCAGGTTCTTGATGCCCATGAGGAAGATAAGCGTGTCGGCACCGCGGGCAACGCCCGCCCAGTCTATGGCGGATTCAGGCTTCGTGGGGTCCTCGTGGCCGGTGATGACAGCGAAGCTGGTGGCGAGACCGCGATGGGTCACCGGGATGCCTGCGTAGGCGGGAACGGCGACGGCTGAGCTGACGCCGGGGATGATCTCGAAGGGGATGCCGGCTTCACGCAGGGCTTCGGCTTCTTCGCCGCCGCGGCCGAAGACGAAGGGGTCGCCACCCTTGAGGCGGACGACGCGTTTGCCTTCACGCGCCTTCTCGACGAGGAGCTGGTTGATCGCTTCTTGGTCCTGCGTTTGGGTTGGAGTGGGGATCTTGCCGACGTAGATCAGTTCCGCGTCGGCGAGGGCATGGGCGAGGAGCGTCTGGCCGATGAGGCGGTCGTAGACGATGACGTCCGCGTCCTTGATGCGCTCGAGGCCGGCGACGGTGATGAGGCCGGGGTCGCCGGGCCCAGCGCCGACGAGGTAGACCTTTCCGGTCACCGTGAAGCCTCCAGGAGTTCTTCGGCTCCTTGGGCGATTAAAAACTCGGCGAGGCGGACGCCTAGCATCTCGGCCTCGGCGGGCGGTGATTCCATTTCGGAGCGCACGATGCGGCCGCCAGGCTGGCCGACCAGCCCTCGTAACCTGAGGGCGCCTCTGCGTTCGAGGGTGCCGAGGGCGGCGATCGCGGCAGTACAGCCAGCGCCCAGGCGGCGCTCGAAGGCTCGCTCGGCGATGACAGCACAGCGGGTGGCAGCGTCGTCGATGGGGGATGCGAGCCGGACCGCGTCATGATCGTCGGTGCGGACCTGGATGGCCAGTGCGCCCTGGCCGACTGCCGGCAAGAAGTCGGTCGAGTCGAATATCTGGGTGGCGCGATCCGTAAGACCGAGCCGATTGAGGCCAGCCACAGCGAGGACGGCCGCGTCGTATTCGCCCTCATCCACTTTGCGGATGCGGGTATCGACGTTGCCGCGGATGTCGCGGATATCGAGGTCGGGGCGAAGGGCAAGGAGCTGAGTAGCACGGCGGGCGCTGCCGGTACCGATGGTCGCGCCGGCCGGCAGATCGGTCAAAATGGCACCGTCGCGGCAGATGAGTGCGTCGCGGACATCCTCGCGTGCCGGCGTGGCCACTATGACCAGGCCGGCAGTCTCGTCAGCCGGGAGATCCTTGAGGCTGTGGACGGCGATGTCGAACTCAGCGGAGAGGAGGGCGCGCTCGATCTCAATGACGAAAACGCCGCGGCCCCCGATCTCGGAGAGAGGCGCAGATGAAGTGTCACCCTCGGTTTTGATGGTGCGGATCTCGAACGCGGCATCAGGGCTTTGCTGACGGAGGAGGCCGAGGACGATCTCGGTCTGGCGGAGGGCGAGGCGGCTGCCGCGAGTGCCGACTACGAATGTGCGAGTGGACACGAGGTTCGCCCCTTAAGGATGCGAGCCGCGTGAGCGTGAAGGATGCAGATCAAAGAGGTCTTCAAGCGCTTCCATGTAAAGGCCCTTGTCGGCACCGTCCTTAAGGCGGGCGATCGGGCGGTCAAGCATCTTCTTGACGATGGCCTCCGTCATTGCCACGATGCGCTTCCGGTCATCATCACTGAGGTCGCCGAGGCGAGAGAGCGTGCGTTCGATCTCGGCGCGGCGGATGGCGTCTGCCCGCTCGCGGAGGGCGGAGATGACGGGGACGACGTCGAGGGAGTCCCACCAGAGTTCGAAGTTGGCGACGCTCTCGGCGACGATGGTCTCGACGCGCGAGACTTCGGCCTGGCGACCGGTCCAACCTTCGTTGGTGACGGCTTCAATATCGTCTATATCGCAGAGGTGGACGCCTGGGATTGCCGTGACGGCGGGGTTGATGTCTCGCGGGACGGCGATGTCGATGAAGAGCAGGTCGCGGCCGCCGCGCACTTCCATGACGGGCGCGATGTCTTCGGGGCCGAGGATGAAGTCTTCGGAGTTGGTGCTACTGATTACGATATCGGAGACGTTTAGAGCGTCCGTCAGGTGAGCGAGGTCGAACGCCTCAGTGTCTGGTCCGAGCTGGGAGGCGAGATCCTCCGCGCGCTCTCGAGTGCGGTTGGCGACGAGGATGCGGGAACCGCTCTGCTGAGCGAGGGCCTTCGCGGCGAGCTTGCCCATGCTGCCGGCGCTGATGACGAGGACGGTCTTGTTCTCGAGGTCGCCGAGGGAGCGGCGGGCGAGGCCCACGGCGGCGGACGAGACGGAGACGGCGTGACGGCCGATGTTGGTCTCGGTGCGAGCGCGCTTGCCGACGGCGATGGCGGAGTGGAAGGCGTGGGATAGTGTGCCGTTGAGGGTGCCGGCTTCGGTGGCGATGGACATCGC
>JBDSHD010000036.1:0-2535 GCA_039918655.1 Dehalococcoidia bacterium
CCGCCTTGAGCGGGGAGGGGTGACTTCCGATCCCAACCCGTCAGCTAACCTCGCAGGCGTTTGGGAGGCCGGTCCGCAGAATCATGGCACGGCCTTTTTCTTTTGCCACGATTCCGGGCCCAGGAGGGATTCGGAATAGAGCCTCAAACCGGCCTAACCGCCGTTCAAGACCCGCCTCACATCGCCGCAGAGGACTACTCGTATCGCGACATGGCGGCCGTCGCCCAAGCGCCTTCGCATGAACTGGCGCCGCCGCTTCACCTCCCGGATATTCCGTCGATCCTCACGGGACGGCGGCAGATGGTCATCCGGGTACTGGAGTGCCTGCCACTCGCGCTGGCACTGCTTCTGATCAGCAGTCTCGTCTGGGGTCCCCTGTTCGTCCCGATGGGCTTCACGATCGCCATCCTCGCGTTTCATGCCTGGTGGCTGTGGCGCGCCTTCATGAACGGCTCCCACGGAGTCAAGGGTTACTGCCTGATGCGCAAGCACAAGAACGTGGACTGGGAGGCGAAGCTCGCCGAGTCGCACGCCGCCGGAGACGCAATCTTCGCAGGCGGCCAGATGCGGCACATCGTGATCATCCCCAACTACACAGAACCCCTCGAGAAGCTCCGCGGATGCCTGGACTCACTCGCCCAGTCGCCGATCGCATCGCAGATCGTGGCCGTGCTGGCGATGGAGGAGCGAGAGGGAGAACCGGGGCGGGAGAAGGCGGCGGCAGCCGTGAAGGAGTACCGGCACAAGTTGGGCAGGATCTGCGCCACGTTCCACCCGTACGGCCTGCCGGGAGAGGTTGTCGGCAAGTCCAGCAACGAGAACTGGGCCGCCCGCCGGGCAAAGGAACAGCTCATCGACCGCGAGGGCGGCGACCTGGCGGCCTTCACGATCACGAGCTGCGATGTTGACACTGTCTTCAGCGCGAACTACTTCACTTGCATGGCCTACCACTTTTCCACGCATCCCAACCGCTACCGGCGCTTCTGGCAAGCGCCGATCTTTTTTTACAACAACATCTGGCACATCCCGGCCCCCGTCCGTCTCTCCCACGCCCTCTCCGGAATGGTGCACATGGGCCGGCTGTCGCGGGGATTCTTCCGGATGGTGTTCCCGCAGTCCACGTACAGCCTGAGCCTCAAGATGGCAGATGAGGTGGGCTACTGGGATCCAGACATCATTCCCGAGGACTGGCACATGTTCCTCAAGTGCTACTACAACCTGGGCGGCACCGTGGACACCGAGACGCTCTTCACCCCGGTACATATGGACGGAATCCGCGCCCACAGTTATGTGAAGACATTCTGGAACTACTACGAGCAGAAGCGCCGCCACGCCTGGGGCTGTACCGACATCCCGTACGCCATCTGCCTGTTCTTTGACCATCCCGAGATCCCGTTCTTCCAGCGCTTCCGGCGGGTGTGGTCGCTGACGGAGCAGCACGTCCTGTGGTCGTCGCAGTGGTTCCTGATCACAGCGGGCCGGGCGATTCCGTTCGTGCTGGTTTCATTTGGCCTCACCAGCTTTCCCGATTGGTTCCCGACGGTGGACTACTGGATGCTCGCGCCGACCGGTGGAGCGCTGGTGCTGATGATCGCGCTCGATACGATGATGCGGCCCCCGAGACCGAAGGGCTGGCACTGGTGGCTGTACCCGGTCCAGTTTGGCCAGTGGTTCTTGATGGCGCCGATCACGTTCATCTTCGGCGCCCTCCCCGGCCTTGACGCGCAGGTTCGCCTGGCCCTGGGCAAGCGGCTCGAGTACCGCGTAACCGAAAAGGCCTGACCCCCGGCGCCGAATCACGCTCCCCCTATCCACACTCGCACCTCAGGCGCATCCCTCTGGAACTTCCTCTGAACCGAAACAGCCCATCGTACTGCCGCGCACCTTAACCGTATGTTCACCCACCATCAACCCGTATGTAGTTACGTCGTGATGATTCGGTGGTCAACACTTATGGACACATGAGCGCTGCTCCATATGTTGCGAAGGAGAGGACAATGCCAGTACAACCAGGGCGAAAGAATTACCGAAGTACCGGCACGTCCGAATCCGGGCAGGGCCTGATCATGGGTGTGGCCTTCATGGTGTCGGCGCTAATGCTGACAGCCCTGGTGGCCGATGTGGGGTTCGTGCTGGTGGGCAAGCGCAACATCCAGAACGCGGCGGACGCCGCCGCCCTGGCCGGAGCCCAGCGACTCCCCGAAAACACCGACGCTGCGATCGCCGACGCCCGTGACTACGCCCACCGTAACGGCCTATCAGACGACGAGATCAATTCCATCTACGTCACGACCACGAGCTACCCGAACGATACGATCAAGGTAGAGGTAAAACGGGACATCGGGTTCATGTTCGCCACCGTCATGGATGTAACCGGCGCCAGTGTTTCGACAATAGCAGCCGCGCGCACTGGTAGCCCTGTCGGCGCCGGGGCCCTGGCTCCGCTCGCGGTGCTGGAATCAGTGTTCTCCGGCTTGAAGCCCGGAGATCCCGCGGTGCTGAAGTACAACGCCACGAATCCGAGCAACGGGAATT
>JBDSHD010000037.1:0-4524 GCA_039918655.1 Dehalococcoidia bacterium
CCCCTCGTCAAGCATGAGGGGTTCGTGAACGCGACCTGCCCGAAGTGCGGCGGTCCAGCCCGGCGCGAGACGGACACCATGGACACGTTCATGGACTCCAACTGGTACTTCATCCGCTACTTATCGCCCGACTATGACAAGGCGCCTGTAAACCCGGACCTCGCCCACGCCTGGCTGCCCGTCGATCAGTACACCGGCGGCGCGGAGCACGCGGTGATGCATCTCCTGTACTCCCGGTTCTTCTGGAAGGTCGCCAGGGACATGGGCCTAGTGCAGGGTAATGAGCCGTACTTGCGCCTGTTCAACCAGGGGCAGATCCTCGGGCCGGACGGGCAGCGCATGTCCAAGTCACGCGGGAACGTGGTAGCTCCGGACGAGCAGGTGCAGCGGTACGGAGCGGACGCGTTTCGGTGCTTTCTGATGTTCATCGGCCCATGGGAAGACGGCGGTCCCTTCAACCTGGACGGGATCAGCGGCATTGAGCGCTGGCTCAACCGCGTCTGGAACCTCACCCTCGGCAAAACCGAGTTCGGCGATGCCGGTGAGGCCTCTCACGATATGCGTCGCCTCACTCACAAGACCATCCGGCGGGTCAGCGCAGACTTCGAGGGTTTCCGCTGGAACACGGCCATTGCGGCGTTGATGGAGATGGCGAACGGGCTCTCCCGCGCTCGCGAATCCGGCCCTGTTGACCGAACCGCCTGGGAAGAGGCGATCGAGAAGATGATCCTGATGCTGGCACCGTTGACTCCGCACCTGGCGGAAGAGCTGTGGTCGCGGACCGGCCACGACTTCAGCGTCCACCAGCAGTCCTGGCCCAAATGGGATGAGGCCCTGGCACGGGAGGACACGGTGACATTGATAGTCCAGGTGGACGGCAAAGTCCGGGACCGAATCTCGGTCGCCGTTGGCATTACGGAGGACGAGGCGAAGAAGCTGGCCCTGGCGAGTGAATCGGTGGTCCGCCAGTTGGTAGGGCGCGAGCCGCGAAAGGTGATCTACGTCCCCGGTAAACTGGTCAACATCGTCGCCTGATTTGGTGGCGCGATAACGCCGCCCAATCTCGTAGACTAAGTCCGTGACACACGTCTCCGAATCGCGCGTGATACCTGCCCAACAAAGTAAAGTTTGGGCGCTTCTCGTTGACCTTGCCAATGCGAGCCTGTGGAACAAATCCTGGCTCCGCATCGAGTTCACATCCAACCAGACGCACGGAGTCGGCACGAAGTTCAAAGCACACACCGAGTCAGGGGATGCGTTCGAGTTCGAGGTGTCCGAGTGGTCAGCCCCGGATCGCCTGGCCATCCGTCCTCTGCGCGACCCGGACGAGCCGGCTTACCAGGTGACTCTGGACTCTCACGAGTTCAGGCTCACCCAGGGTGCCGAGCATGATGAAACGGTGGTGGAGCTGCGGGCGAACGCCACGGCCCGCGGCATCAAGGGCAGGGTCGTCGCAGCGTTGATCTGGCCGGGCCATCAACGGGGCGGTCTTAAGACGGCGCTGGACGCGATCGCCTCGGTTTTCGATGAAGACGAGCCGCCAAAGGAACCTGCCGGCCCATCCGAGCCGTTATCCAGTTAAGACGATGTTGCGCGGTGCTCTTGCTCTCCCGCTAACGGTCGCGGCGGTGGTCGTGACTCTGGTTCTTACCGACCCTGGCCCGGTCCTGGCCGACGATAAGCTTCAGATCTCATCGACGATCACTTACGACGTACAGACCTCCGACGTGCCGGTTCGCGCGACCTGGGACGTGTCAATTGCAAACAACGATCCGGAGACCCAGCCTGACGGCTCCGGAACGCTCGCCTACTACCATACTGTGAACCTGCCCGTGATCCGGGGCGCCAGCGCGGCAAAGGCCACTGATAGTGCCGGACAACCGCTCGGAGTCTACATTACGGATGTCGGAAGCGGAGTCGCCGAGAGCGCCGCGATCGCCTTCGCTGATCCGCTCTTCTTCGGTGAGTCGTATTCCTTCCGGCTCAGTTACATCCTTCCATCGGCACGCTCGGAAGGGATCCTTGTCACCTCGAACTATGCCTACCTCCCGCTGATCACGGCGGGTGACGAATCAACGGTCATCGTGAACACGCCCCCGGGGGATCCCTGGCAAACGACGATTGAAGCAAGGGAATGCGCGTCGACGGGCGCCACGTTCTCCTGCAGCGGTAGTGATAACGCCTACGTGGCCGCGACAGTTGAAGTTCTGAAACCTGCCGCCATTACTCGCACCACATTCCCGGTGGAGATGGAGAGCGTCACGCTGCAGGTGGAACTCGCCTATCTACAGGGCGAAGATTCCGCGGCGACCCATCAGCGAGACCTGCTCAGCGCGGCCTTACCCCTTGCCGAAGAGGTTTACGGAGTCCCCTATGATGGCCCCGTCAACGTTAGCGTCTCACACGGAGGCCGCCAATCAGTCCTGGGCTACGAAGGCCTGGCGACCTGCTCCTCGGCTGGATGCGAACTCGTCATCTCGCCCGTGGCGGACGACTACACGGTCCTCCACGAGACCGCGCACATGTGGTCCGATCTCTATACAAAACGCTGGTTAGCAGAGGGCTTCGCGGAACTCGTTGCCCACGAGGTTGTCGGTTTACTCCCGCCGGGCCTGTTCGTCGGGACGGTTCTCGAGCGGCGCGCCTCCGGCGCCAACCTGCAGCTCGACGATTGGGGCGCTCCCGGATCGATCATTGGAGCGGACGCTGCTGAGGTGGCCGTGATCGAGACCGGATACGACTATTCACTCCGCTTCCTCCAAGAGCTGCGGTCCACATACGGACTGGATATGTTGCGTTCTGTCAATCGTTCAATCGTGGCGACGGGACCGGCAGATAGCCGACGGTTTATGGACCTTGTGGAGGATGCAACAGGCGAGGAACTGGACGCCGAGTTCTTGTTGTGGGTTTTTCCCGAATCCTACAGACCAGTTCTGGCTGACCGGCGCCAGGCTCATAATCGGCTTGAGTCTTTGAAGGAGAGGTTGGCCGCGGAAAATTTGGCGCCGGCACCGCTTGTATCAATCGAGCAACAGGTGACGGGCTGGCAATTCAAAGAGGCGTTGACCGGGATCGAGCAACTTGAGACTAACCTCGAGACCTACGCCGACCTCAGTTCGCAAATGGAACAGCTTCAGCGAGACGCAGCCGCGGCGGATCTGGTCCTTTCGGACGACATCGCGGAATCGCTGAACCGCTTCGACTTCAACGCCGCCACCAACCTGATGGCGTCTTCCCGGCGGGCACTGGACCTATACATCGCGGCTCAGGCCAAAGTTAGCGCGCACCGGAGTGAGTGGATGCGATTTGGACTTCTCGGCAACGATCCCAGTGCCGAGCTCAGGGATGCGGCTGAAGCGTTTCAGGAAGGGCGCTTTACGGACTCCGCCAAGCGATCAGAAGATGTGGCCGGCCTGATCGCTAGCGCATCGGAGACGGCAATGCGGAGACTACTGTTAGTGGGTGCGTTCCTGTCCTTGATGGCGTTGTGTGTCGGTATTGCGGTGACTTACAGCCGTTTGCGCTATCGCCTACCTCAAGCCTGATCGCATCAGCCGGGCCGCTCTGCCGAGCGTGCTTCCAGCGCGTCGATGCCGTTCCGCACGGTGTTCAAGAAACCTTCTAGCTGGTCTTCCAACCGCCTGAGCGTCTGGATCGAATAGGAGTCAGCTTCCCTCATTTCACGCTGGCTCTCGGTCTGGGCTTCGTCCAACCGTGCTCTCGCCTGTTCTTCTGCCGAGCGCAGAAGCTCTCGCGCCCGGTCCTCCGCCGCATCGACAATCACCTTCGCCCGGACCTGTGCCGCTTGTACAATTTCCGTCTCCGCGAGACGCCGTTCCAGCTCCTCCTCCACCTGCGCCAGGCGCTCGCGTGCCTGGTGCTCGCCTTCGCTGATCAGCTCCTCGCGTCGCTCCACCACATCGCGAGCGTCATAGACCTGCTTCGGGAGAGCTACTCGCATCCGATCAACAAGGTCGAGCACCTGCTGACGGGGCACGACTATGCCACCTCCCAACGGCAGGCGGCGGCTCTCAGCTGCAATCTCTTCCAGCCGGTCAATGAGATGGAGTATGTCCAACCTACAATCGGGCCTTTCCGAACTTACCTTCCAACGCCTTCACTACTCCGGCAGGTACGAGCTCACCGACATCGTACCCGAGACTGGTCACCTCGCGGATGCGATGCCCGCTGACGTACAGGTGCTCGAGGCTGGCCATCAGGTACACCGATTCGATCTCCGGCGCCATCTGCTTGTTCATCAGGGCCATGTCGAGTTCGGCTTCGAAGTCCGTGACAGCGCGAATTCCCCGAACGAGGACACTAGCATCCTGTTTGCGGGCGAAATCCACCACCAAGCCTTCGAATTCTGTCACTTCCACGTTGGGCAGGTGAGCGACAGATTCGGCGAACAAGCCGACCCGCTCTTCGGTGCTGAAGAGCGCGCGATCCGGAGGAAGGATAAATACCGCGACGACAACTCTCTCGAAGAGAGCAGCTGCCCGCTTAGTGATATCGACGTGACCG
>JBDSHD010000038.1:0-5017 GCA_039918655.1 Dehalococcoidia bacterium
TGCCGACCCACCTGGTGATCCCGTTAATGAAACTGGGGCGAGGCCTGGAGCTTGTGGGGGTGAAGGTGCCGGCTGAGGCGGGCGTCGTCGGCAAGCGGATCCGAGACCTGCTGCTCCCTCACGGCTCACTCATACCGTTGATCGTCAGTCACGATGGTTCACCGCGGGTACCGACCGCAGATACCGCCATCCACGCCGAGGACGAAATCGTGGCTGTTACGAGCACTGAGAACGAGGAAGCGCTGCGCATCATCCTCACGCAGCCCTGACCGGACATGGCCAGCCGCCTCGCCTACTTCGGCCCTCCTGGCACCAACGCCGAGGAAGCCGCAATCAAGTACATCGCTTCCTCCGAAGATCGCCCGGAGCTGATTCCGATAGCGACGATCACAGCCGTCGGCATGTCGGTGGAGACTGGTGCGGCGGACGAGGCTGTGATGCCGATCGAGAACAGCCTCGAAGGGGCGGTCGCGGAGACGCTGGACTTCCTCATTCACGGCGCTAAACAGTCGCTGATATGCGGAGAAGTAATCCTTCTCATCGATCATTTCCTGCTCGCCAGGCCGGGAGTGAAGGCGGAACAGATAAAGGTGATCACCTCGATGCCGCAGGCCCTTGCGCAGTGCCGAGGGTACATCGAGCGGACCTTCCCGGACGCGCGGGTTGAGGCTGCGATGTCTACGGCGGCGGCAGTGGGGGATGTGATGCACCGCGACGACGCGGCGGCGATCGGTAACAGGCGGGCGGCCGACATTTATGGCGCTGATGTGATCGCGAGCCAGATCCAGGACCGCAGCCCCAACCACACCCGGTTCGTTGTCGTCGCGCCGCAAGACCACGAGCCCACGGGCGACGATAGGACGTCACTTGCGTTCGCGTTCGCAAACGAGGACCGGCCGGGCCAGCTTGTGGCGGCGCTCCAGGAATTCTCGAGCCGCGGCATTAACCTCTCGAAGATCGAGTCGCGGCCCAGCAAGGAGCGTTTGGGCACGTACATCTTTCTCGTGGACCTGGGAGGACACCGCACGGATCCGCCACTAGCGGAAGCGCTGGCGGTGGTGGAGAAGAACTGCTCGTTCTTCCGCGTCCTCGGCTCCTACCCTCGTTACCGGGGAGGTTAGGCCGTTGCCGGAGATCCCGGACCTCGAAGCTTACGCAAGCTACTTCAACACACGGCTGCCTGGCCTAAAGATCGAGAAGGCAGAACGGGGGCCGATTCCCTGGTTGGTGAGGGCGCCGGCTGGGGACTGGGAGGAACGGCTGCCCGGCCACGTGTTCCAGCCTGTGTACAGGCACGCGAAGATGCTGTTCTTTCCACTGGACGGTGGGGAGTACATCGTGGTGCACGCGATGCTGGCGGGGCGATACCAGTACGTGGAGCCGAAGACGAAAGTGCGGAGCAAGACGGGGTGGCTGCTCTCCCTGGATAACGGGATGCAGTTCCGGTATTACGACGAGCGGCAGATGGGCCGGACGTTCGTGGCGCGGGAAGAGGAGTTCGCGGAGAAGCTGCCGCGCTGGACAGAGATGGGGCCGGACGTGATGGACGAGGCGTTCGGCGAGGACGCGTTCGTGGCGCGGATGATGCCGAACCGGGGGATGATCAAGAACATCATCACCAACGAGCGGTGCATCGCCGGGATCGGGAATGCCTACTCGGATGAGGTGCTGTGGGAGGCGCGGCTGCACCCGTTCCGGAAGCGGACGGACATCCCGGAGGAGGGGTTGCGGGGGCTCTATCGGGCGATCAGGGCGACGATGGAATGGGCGATCCCGATAGTGACGGAAGCGATGGAGGAGAAGGGTTTGCCGGCGAAGATGTACCGCGACCACCTGCGGGTGCACGCCCGTGGGGAGGACGCTGTGTGTCCTCGGTGCCAGGGACACGTCACGTCGATAACGTCCGGGGGGCGGGAGACTAACTTCTGCCGTACCTGCCGGGAGTAGGGTTTAGTCCACAGATTACACAGATGAGGCTTGGGGATTGGGTGATTCCGGCCTAATTAGCGGATCAGGCGCTTGAAGTGCAGCTTTCTAGACCCGAAGTTAAGCAGTAGTCCTACCTTTATCCCGGTGGCCTTGAGGTAATGAAGCACCTGTCCTTCGTGGACCGTGCTGAGGGCGTCTATGGCCTTGATTTCGCACAGGACTGATTCGGCGATGATCATGTCGGCAAAGTAGGTGCCGACGGCCTGCCCCTTGTAGGTAACCGGGATGGGGACCTGGGTTTTGAACTGTATGGTGCACTCTCGAAGTTCGACGGCGAGGGCGTTCTCGTAGACCTTTTCGAGAAAGCCGCTCCCGAGCTCGGTGTGCACTGCCATCGCAGCGCCGATGATCGAGTGTGTTAGATCTTGGTGCGGGTAAGCAACACCAACCTCGCTGTCATCACCCCCAATTCCATCTGTGTTCATCTGTGTAATCTGTGGACCGTCAAAGGAGGCGGGCGGCTTCTTTGGCGTGGTAGGTGATGATGATGTCCGCGCCGGCGCGCTTGATGCCGGTTAGGATCTCCAGGGTGACGCGTTGTTCGTCGATGTAACCTAGCTGGCCGGCGGCTTTGACCATGGCGTATTCGCCGCTGACGTTGTAGGCGGCGAGGGGGTGGTCGAAGGCTTCGCGGGCTCGGGCGATGATGTCGAGGTTCGGGAGGGCGGGCTTGACCATGACGATGTCTGCGCCTTCGGCGATGTCCGCCTCGATCTCACGGAGGGCCTCGCGCGCGTTGCCGGGGTCCATCTGGTAGGAGCGGCGGTCGCCGAACTGGGGGGCGGAGTCGGCGGCGACGCGGAAGGGGCCGTAGAAGGCGGAAGCTTGCTTGGCGGAGTAGGCCATGATCGGCGTCTGAACGAAGCCAGAGTCGTCGAGACCGGCGCGGATGGCGGCGACGCGGCCGTCCATCATGTCGGACGGGGCGACCATGTCGGCGCCCGCTTCGGCGTGTGATAGGGCGGTGCGGACGAGGAGCGGGAGGGTAGCGTCGTTGTCGACTTCGCCATTGGGCGAGACGATGCCGCAGTGACCGTGGGAGGTGTATTCGCACATGCAGACGTCGGTGATGACGACGAGCTCGGGCGCGGCGTCCTTCAGGGTGCGGACGGCCTGCTGGACGATGCCGTCGGGAGCGTAGCCCTCGGAGCCGACATCGTCCTTGTCGGCGGGCAGACCGAAGAGCATGACGGCGGGGATGCCCAGCGAACGGAGTTCAGCCGCTTCGGCTGGTAGCTGGTCGAGGGAGAGGTGGAACTGGCCGGGCATCGACGCGATCTCATCGCGGACTTCTGAGCCGGGAGCGATGAAGAGGGGGTATACGAAGTCCTGGGGCGAGAGACGCGTCTCGCGGACGAGATCGCGCAGGGGCTGCGAGCCGCGCAGGCGGCGAGTGCGGGTGAAGTCGAGGGGGATGGTTCGGGTAGTCATCGGATGGTCAACCCCATGACGGAGTTTGCCGTTGAAAGACGGTTGAACGCGGTTCCGAAACCAGGGGCGATCATACCCATCCCTGCATCCTTGCGAATCGTCCGGCCGAGCGGGACGGGCTCATCTAGGAAGTAGAGGGGACGGAGAATTTCGGGAGACCATTTCTCCTTGTCACACCTCCTGCAGATCTCTTCCAGACCCTTGATCCACCGGTCGCGGTGCGGACGGGGTGGTGCGTACTCGGACAGGGCAGCAGTGGGACTTACCAGCTTCGCTGCCGACACGTCGGGGCATGCAACGATTACGGGGCTGTAGTAGCTTATGCCAGATCTAACGATTTGTGAAATATCAGTGTCCCGCTCGCATTCCTTGGTGAAGTACGGGGCGAAGAAACTCGGCCCGCTCATGTGCCTAGGGCCTCCGACGTACATGAAGCCATCGAAGTAGATCCTTGCGTTAAGTGAATCGACGTCTTGGATCATAGTGTCTCTCGTCATCAGAACATCTCCTTGAGACCCAGTTTACATACGTATAACTCATCCGGGTACGTTGCTACGTCCGACATCTCCTCGAACGCCAGCGGCGCGATGCGGCGGGCGTAGGTGGCGAGGAGGTCTTTCCACTGGTCCGGCGCCGGCCGGGGGAGGACGAAGAGGAGGACTTCGCGGTCGGGGTCGGGCGCGCGCATGAGCTTGACGAGGTCATCGGCGAAGCCAGCGCCTCTGCCCATGAAGCCGACGTCCTCGGCCTGCCTGGCCGGGTCGATCAGGGTCTTCACTTCGAGCCACAGTGGCTTCCCGTTGATGACCAGGCGGAAGTCACAGCGCTGCTTCTTGTCCTCGGTGATGGGGTAGTCAGAGCGCCAATCGTCGATCGTGCCGTCCTTTGTGAGGGAGTCGAGAAGGGCGATCATCTCGACCTTGAACCAGCCCTCGGCGGCGGCGCGGCCGTGTCGGGCGAGGAGGGCGGCGCGGCGGAGCGCCTCCGGCGCGAGGAAGTGGGCGTCGATGGCGGAGTAGAGGGGGTTAGGCATCTCTCACGAGCCTTCAATGGTTAGGTAGTAATGCTGGGGCTCGTCCGTGATGACCTTTCGCGCTGTAATCTTGATCACTTGGGCGTCGTCCACGATGCCTACCGCGATCCCGGGGTCGATGGCTTCCTCAAAGATCGGCGCGATGGTGGCGCGCGCGTCGGCTGCCATAAGACCGTCGCAGATCCCGGTCAGGAAATTGTCCAGATCACCAGTATTGCGGTCGTTTCTCGGCCCGACATGACACTCAAGATCTATCTCAATGTTCCGGGCGAATGGCGGTGCTCCTGCGAGCTTCTCAGCTACTGTGAGGCGGAGGGCTCTAATACGATGAGCTTCCAATGGCTTGCCCCACATCGATTTTGCCCCATCCTTCTTCGGGGGCAAACCCTCAACCCGAAGCTGCATCCGGCGAGTCATTCAATCGCCCCGTCCTTCAGCGCCTTCACCAAACCCTCAACAGTGTAGTCCGTGGCCATTACATCCACGCGCAGGCCCAGTTCACGGGCCGTATCCGCCGTTATCGGGCCGATGCAGGCGATCAGGGGGCGCTGGAGGGCTTCGGTG
>JBDSHD010000039.1:0-3438 GCA_039918655.1 Dehalococcoidia bacterium
CGGTTCGAGCGAGAGCAGAACCGGATGCAGAACATGTGGATGGCGCGGAAGGCGGAACTGCAGGAGCTTGTCGGCAAGGACGAACTAACTCAGCTTCAGAACCGCCGGTTCTTCTACGAGCAGCTACAGCAGGAGTTGGACCTGGCCATACGCTACAGGCGTGAAGTGTCCATTCTGATGATTGATGTGGACGACCTGAAGTTGATCAATGACGAGTTCGGCCACCAGGTTGGAGACGTCGTGCTGAGGGCGCTCGGGCGCGTGCTGAATCAGCAGGCCGGCGACCGTAACATCACGGCCCGTGTCGGAGGCGATGAGTTCGCCATAATTCTCCCCGGGGGGTCGAGCAAGGATGCCGAGAAGCTCTCCTGGGCAATCTGGGAGGCACTGTCCAAGGAGCCGATCTGTGAGACCGAGACGGCGAGCATTTTCCTCGGCATTTCGATCGGCGCCGGGGGGCACCCCTGGGGCGGCCTAACGCTGGACGAGATCATCCATTGGGCTGACACCAAGCTCTACGCCAACAAGCTCGAGCGCAAGGGATTGAAGCACACGCACGACGCCGCCTCAGACCAACGCCTGGTTGGGGCAGTCGTCGACGTACTGTCATCGGCGCTGGACGTTCGCGACAGGATGACGCACCGCCATGCGCGACGCGTGGCCCACATGTCCGCGTTCGTCGCCAGGGAGATGAAGCTTTCCGGCGATCAGGTGGTGCAGATTGAGTACGCTGCTGCTCTCCACGATATCGGTAAGATCGGCGTAGCTGACAGCATCCTGCACAAGGATGCTTCGCTGGACAATGAGGAATGGAAACAGATGAAGCTGCACTCCAACCTCGGTTACCAGATCCTCAACGGCATCGACTTCCTCCAGGACGCGGCAGAGATTGTGTACTCGCACCACGAGCGGTTTGACGGCAATGGTTACCCTCGCGGCCTCACAGGGGAGGAAACACCGCTCGGCGCTCGGGTGTTCGCGGTTGTGGATGCGTACGACGCCATGACCTCGCGCCGGCCGTATCGAGAGCCAATGAGCCAGCAGGACGCCATCGAAGAGATCGGCCGCCATGCCGGGACCCAGTTCGACCCCACAGTCGTTGCGGCGTTTCTTTCGATGATGAAGAGGGGTCTGGATCGATTCCAGGAGCCACAGGACGAGTTCGGAACGACTTTCGTCGACGGTGGCGGGCACAAGAATGGCCACCGTAACGGACACAAGAACGGGCACAAGTCATTGGACGAGGCGCTCGAACTGCTTCCGATCGATTGATTCGGGATTACCGGGTCAGGGCCTCGCACCGATCGCGTACTTGATCGCGAGGACTGTCGTCTGCTCGCCCCGGTTCTCAGCACGGAGCAGGCCGCATCCCACTGACTGATTCCCGGCCGGGCCACTGGCCACCTCGAATTGCTCACTGTCGTTGTCGAACTGCCATGAAAGCGAGACGCCATCGGGCGGATACGGATCAGTGACCTGCCAGCTGAAATCGAATTGGAAATTGTCACACGCGTCAGTGACGCCAGCATCCTCCGCGAGCGCTTCCGAATTGATCTCGTACGACCCGCCCGGATCGATCGCCGCTTCCAGTTCGTCACGGGCCACCTCGGTGAGTTCTTCGTCAAGCTGCGGATCCACCGGTTTCGGCGCACCAGCCCCCGAGGCGATCGGACCCGGAGTTGGCGTCGCGTCCTTGGTGCCAACTGGCGTGACGTCCACACTCGCGCCGCCATCGTCATCACCCGAGCAGGCCGCAAAAAGAGACAGCGCCAGCACCAGGAACAGCCCTGCGTACTTCATTCCGCCAACTTGCCTTCGAGTTCGCTCAGCCGATCCTCTAAACGCTTTTGCGTGTAGGACATCGTGAAATCGCCGCGGGTGCGTTCAAGGATGCCTCTCATGGCGTCCGCGGTGCGGCGTAGGCCGCCCGTCACAGCCTCCGGGTAGTCCATTGTCACCAGAACGTCGTAGATGTCTCCCATCACGCCTAGTACCCGTTCGCAGTGCTCTAGGTCACCGGCGCGCATGCGGTCCAGCAGATGGCGGCGCAACTCCCCAACGGTCTCGCCGATGCCGTTGAGGTAGGCGGACGGCATAACGCGAAGCTCCTCGGGTCCAGGCAGGGGGCGGTCCGCAATTAGCGCTAGAGTGGTGTTCGCCTCGGCGAATTCCTTCTGAGAATCGTGTACGAACCCGGCGTAGTAGATGTCACGGTGATCCGCCAGGTGCGCCTCGGTCTGGGCAAGGTTATCGCGCGCCTTCTCCAACAGTACCTCAGCCGCATCGAAGTTCCCTCGATGGGTGTTGCGGATGGCGTTTGCTGACAGGCGAATGACCTCGCGAGTTAGCGCCAGGGCCTGCTCCCGCGCCTTGTGCTTGGCATCCAGATGTTCGCGGGCGCTGTCGGCGATTCCGTTGAGTCCGTCGGCGTTCAGGTGTGTGCCCTCCTCACCGCGGTTCCCATTGATCGTAGCATTCACCACATTCGCCCAAGAGCCATTCGTCGCCGAGGACCGGGGCGAAGATCAGGGCCTGGAGGCGAAAGGCACCTTCATCCTCCTTGAATATAAAGTGCGCGGTGCTCTCGGGATCCCCATCGACTGCTGTGATCGCAAAGTAAGCCGGTGTACCGTCTTCACCCTCGACCTCTTTCACCGCAATCGCCCTGAGCTGCGGGCCGGTGCTGAGATAGTCGTTCAGCTCAGCCTCGAACTCGTCCGGCGAAACCGGGAATCCCTCGCTCCGCCAGCGACCGATCACGACGCCGCTGATGATTGTTGGCGTCGGTGCCCCGCCGCAGTCGGTCATCAGCTCGTTGGGGCACTCAATGTCGGTGAGAATGGGATCCACGAGGAACAATGCGGTGGACCGATCGTTCAGGGCCTGATCCAGTTGTTCCGCGAACTCCTCGAAGGTCAGATCGGCGCTGGCTGTCGCGATGGCAGATTCAGAAGGGGATTCCGTCGGAGTCGGCTCGGCGGAGGCTGACTGCGAGGGAGACTGGCCGGCATCCTCACTGCCTCCGTCGCCATCGGAGCACGCGGACACGGCAACCATGATCAGCAGGGCCGCAACAACCAAACGGGGAATCAAAGGTCCTTCACCGGGTCCGGGAACTCACCTTCCCGCGCTGCATCGATCATTTGACGGGCTTCCCGGGGCATTTCCATTCCGAACTCGTCGAACTTGCGCTCTGCCCAGCGGCCTATCTGCCGGGGGTCTTTGTAGTCTTCCAGGCGCTTCGGCTCCGATCCGTAATCGCGGAGTATGTCAGCCGATGACCTGTGATGGGTGAATTTCGAGAGGGCGCGCTCCAGTTTGGTTGAGCCGCAAGACCGGCACCTGGCATCAACGGTTGCGTTTACGCTACGAGTGAAGACGCTGGTGTAGACTCCGCAGTCGGTGCACTTGTATTCGTAGATCGGCATCGAATCTAGT
>JBDSHD010000040.1:0-6075 GCA_039918655.1 Dehalococcoidia bacterium
CCAGGGCCACTGATCCTTCCTCCAGCACGAATCGGGTGATCAGTGGCAGTATCACCGTGAAGTTGTAGCCGAACATCCCAACCAACGCGACGAGGATGATCACGAGCAAAGTGGCCGGAGTCCGGAATGCGTAACTGATGCCTTCGCGCAACTCGCTCAGAGGGTTCCCGCGGGCGGGCGGCCGATCGGATGTGTACAGTTCGTCGATCCGTATAGCCGCTAGGCTCGCCAGGATGAACGTATAGGAGAAGGCGTTCAGCGCAAAGACCGCCTCAACCCCGGCCACAGAGATGATGAAACCACCAATTGCCGGTCCGATTAGCCGGGCGCCATTGAACATCCCGGAATTCAAAGACACCGCGTTGATCAGGTCTTCTCTCCCCACGATCTCGGAAACGAACGCCTGCCGCGTCGGCAAATCGAAGGCGTTAGAAAGCCCCAATACTAGCGCGAGCACGTAGACGTGCCACAACTCCACTGAGCCGGTGAGGACTAGGACCGCGAGTACAGTCGCCTGGAGCATCGCCAGCAGCTGCGTTGCGAACAGAAAGTTGCGCTTTGGCACCCGGTCGGCGATCACCCCCGCGAACAGCACAAACAGCGTGATTGGCAGGAATTGGAGCATCGTCACCACCCCCAGCGCCACCTCCGAGTCCGTCAGTTCGAGCACGAGCCACGCCTGGGCGATCGTCTGCATCCACGTCCCAATGAGCGACGCGCTCTGCCCCGCGTAGAACAACCGGTAATTGCGGTGGTGGAACGCGCGAAACCGATCAGATGAACGGTCACCGGAAGCAATGGCCATAAGCCGATACTGGCGCGGGCGTTAAGCTAGTTCAAGGGCGTAGGTTTGCAGCCCGCTCGCTAACGTAAAGCACAAAAGGGAGGCGCGATATGGACCTTGGAATCTCCGGGCGGGTCGCCTTGGTAACGGGCGCGGGACGCGGCATCGGCCTTGAAATCTGCACGACCCTCGCCGCGGAAGGCGTGAAGATCGCGGTGAACGACTTCTTCCCCGAACGCGCCGAAGATGCCGCTTCCACAATACGCGGCGGCGGAGACGCCATCGGCGTGTCCTTCGATGTTACAGACTACGATGCCGTCGTCGCAGGTGTGGCCGCCATTGAGGCAGGGCTCGGACCTGTCGATATTCTCGTCAACAACGCCGGCATTCCTGCGGCCACCGCGCAGGATGCGCTGCCGTCAGCAGGCGGCCTATTCGGGAGCACCGGCCGCGCCCAATGGGACCGCACGATGGGCCTCATCACCTACGGCGTCCTCAACTGCTCACGAGCCGTCATCGAAGGGATGAACGAGCGACGTTGGGGACGAATCGTCAACGTCATCTCCGACGCCGGCCGTGTCGGGGAGCCCCGCCTCGTCGCCTACTCGATGGCCAAGGCGGGCGTCATCGGCCTGACGAAGGCGCTAGCGAAGGAGGCCGGCCGGAACGCCGTCACCGTCAATTGCGTCTCACCGGCCACAACTCTGACCGATGCCACCCGCGAATGGATCGAAGCCCAGGGTGACCAGATCCTGCGCGCCTATCCTCTTGGTCGAGGTCTCGGTCGACTCGGCCTCCCCAGCGACATCGCCAACGCCGTCACGTTCCTCGCGTCTGCTCGCGCCGAGTGGATCACCGGCCAGGTGCTGAGCGTCAACGGCGGGTACTCAATGGTCGACTAGGAGCGGCAGCTGGCCTCGCTCCACTGACCCATAGCTCAGGTTCGTGCATTGCACGCCCACCAACCGGAAAGTGTCATCCGGGCCCGCCGTCGCTGACAGTAGTTCCAGCGCCGCCGCGACGATCTCCGCCGGATCATTCGTCGGTGTTGGACGGCTCGCCTGGCGAGTGATCGTCCGGAAGTTGGAGTAGCGGAGTTTCAATACCATCGTCTTCGCCAGTGTCGCCCTCGTCTGCAAACCCTCCGCCACCTCACGCGCCAGTCTGTCTACCGCCCCGCGAAACTCAGGCCCGTCCGGCAGGTCTCGCGGGAACGTCGTTTCCGACCCCACGGACTTCCTCTCGTGGTCGGTCGTCACCCCACGGTCGTCCCGCCCGTTCGCCATCTCCCACAGCTCGCGTCCCCTGTTGCCGAGAACGCTGACCAGTCGCTCCGGGTCCGCGCGAGCGATCTCGCCAACCGATTCGAACCCCGCCTGCTGCAGTATCGCCTCCGCTTTCGGGCCAACACCCCACAGTGCTCTAATTGGGAGCGGTGCGAGGAATCGCGCCTCCATGCCGGGCGGCACGATCACGAGCCCGTCGGGCTTGTCCTTATCGGAGGCGATCTTGGCGACGGTCTTGTTCGTGCCTACGCCAACGGACACCGTGAGTCCCGTCTCCGACTTCACCTCTTTCTTCAAGTACAGCCCAAGACCCTTAACACCACCGTATTCGTCGTGCCGCCCCGTCACATCAAGGAATGCCTCGTCCAGTGAGAGCGGCTCGACGAGCGGCGTCACCGATCGGAAGATGCCCATCACCACACGCGAAACTTCGCCGTAACGGTCGAAACGAGGCGAAATTCGCGTTGCCTCGGGACACAGCCGCAGCGCCCTCCCCATCGGCATCGCTGATCTAACGCCGAACTCGCGTGCTTCATACGAGGCTGCTGCGACTACGCCGCGTCCCTCCGGCGACCCTCCCACCACCACGGGCTTACCGCGTAGTTTCGGATTGTCGAGTTGTTCGACGGACGCGTAGAACGCGTCCAGGTCCGCATGCATGATCGTCCGCATAGTCGTGTCACCGGCAATGATATCCACCTCTGTGGCAACTCAGCGGGCCTAATGTGGCATTCTGGCCTGTAAACTGGATCACGAATGTTGGAACGAAGACCTACCAGGGCTCGGAACTACAGCACCGGCAACGCCGAGATTGACGCGGGCATCGACAGCCTGATCGCGGAGTATGGGGACGTCGCCAACGCGGACATCCTGGACCAGATGATCACCACCTGCTTCCGGCTCGTTCGTGATGAAGCGGATCGCGGAGAAATGCGATTGGTCAACTCCGCCCTTAAGGAGTTCGCATACTCATTCTCCGTGTTCCGCAAATGGCGAGGGCATCGCAAGGTCTCCATTTTCGGCTCCGCCCGCACCATGCCAGACGATCCCGTATACGAACAGACGCGGGCATTTGCTGCCGCCATGGCCCAACGGAACTGGATGGTTATTACCGGTGCAGGACCGGGCATCATGGCCGCCGGTCACGAAGGCGCCGGGGCCGCGAAGAGCTTCGGGGCGTCTATCCGGTTGCCCCTGGAATCAGAGCCCAACATCTTCATTCAGGGCAACACCAAGCTCATCAATTTCAAGTACTTCTTCACCCGCAAAGTGACCTTCATCAAGGAGTCGGACGGCTTCGTGCTATTCCCAGGTGGATTCGGCACCCTTGACGAAGCGTTTGAACTCCTGACGCTTATGCAGACCGGGAAGAGCGATCTTCATCCCATCGTCTTGCTCGACAAGCCTGGCGGTACGTACTGGCCGATGTGGCTCGAATTCCTCGAACAGGAACTCATCGCCCGGGGACTCATCTCCCCTGAAGATCTCTGTCTCGTCAAACACTGTTCGAACATCGAAGACGCTGCCGCTGAGCTTGAGGGCTTCTACAGCAACTACTGTTCCCAGCGTTGGTTAGACGGCACACTCATTCTCAGGATGCTCCGCCTGCCGCCGGAGGACGCCATCACTGCTCTCGGGCGCGACTTCTCGGACATCACCGGACCCGGCGGCCTCCGCCCCGTCGAAGCCAGCGAGAAGGAAATCAATGACGCCGATGAGATGAATTGCCAGCGTCTCGGTCTTGACTTCAACCAGACCAGCGTTGGCCGTCTCCGTCGTCTCATCGACAGGCTCAACGGCTACTGATTGGCCATGATTGTCATCCTGGGCCGCACTGCGTCCATTCACCGGCCCCCGCGCATGCTGCCCAGGATCCGGGGCGGGGAAACGCTCCGCAGACGGTGCCGCACGCATCATCGCGCCGTCTCATCGACAGGCTCAGCGGCTACTGATAGCGGCAAACCGCGAACTTAGCGCAGGCTAAATTAGCCGATTCGGACGCGTGCCCCTTCTCGCTTACTCACGTGCTCGAATAGCCAAAGCCGCGCAAATCTCCACGTTTCGCTCACGAATTGTGGAAAACGCCCCCCCAACGTATTGACTTGCCTTTGCTCGTAGCTATGCTATGTGCCAGCACATATCCCGTAAACACGGGGAAGGAGGATTCCATGGCAACAGCGTATTGCATGAAGTGTCGACAGAGTCGGGACATCAAGAACCCGGCGGCGGTAACACTTAAGAACGGGCGCCCCGCCACTCAAGGCATCTGCCCGGTCTGTGGCACCAAGCTCACCCGCATCGGCAAGGCCTAGTCTCATCCGCGCCCACTTGGGCGCCCACTAGATGCTAGACCGAGTCGATCGAATGCTGCTCGCCGTCCACGACGGCGAGTTTGCTTCTGCCACGTTCGCAGCCGTCCTCGGCGCCGAAACGGTCCGTCAGGACACTCTGGGCGCGCCCTACAACGCCAGGCGGACTGTCGTCCAGGCCGGTGACAGCGAGTTTGAGCTTCTCGAGCCGGACGGCAGCGGGCTGGTAGCGCAGTACCTCGAACAATACCGAGAGGGCATCTTCGGTACTGGCTTCTCGACTACCGATATCGACGCGGTCGAGCGAAGTCTGTCATCGGCCGGCGTCGGATTCACGCGCTACGGCGAGCAGCTCCTCATCGAACCGGATCAGACTCGCGGCATGCGCACCGTCATCCAGGCATCCCGGGCGCGCCCTCGGATCGGTCTTATATCCGGCCTCTACGAGGTGACCAACATCGTCAGCAATCACGAGGAGGCGGCTCAGTTCTACGCCACCGTCTTCGGCCTTGACGCCTCCCGCTTTCATCCGCTGACCAGCGATATGTGGGGCTACACCGGGACTCTTACACTGTTTGACCCGCCCGCAAAACTCGACCGCATCGAGATCACGCAGACCACGGAGCCCCGCAAGGCCATGGGCCGCTTCTTCGAGAAGCACGGCTCCTCGGTCTACATGTGTTTCGTCGAGACCGAGGACGCCGTCGCCATCCAATCGCGCCTGGACGAGAGAGAAGCTCGTTGGTCGCCAACAGGGGATTACCCCGGCGCCGGTCTCTTCATTCACCCGACCTCGCTCCACGGCATGCTCATGGGCGTCAGCTTCACAGATGTTGCCTGGCGCTGGTCCGGCCGCCCCGAACTCGGCCCGGTGCGCTCCTCCGCCTGACCGCCTACTCCGATTTGACGACGGCGTCCGGCTTGAACAGCGGCTCGCCGTACTCGGCAGTGCCGAAACTTGCGATAAAGGTCTGTCCGGTCGCAGAAGTGATATAGGCCGCGAACGCTCGCGCACCCTCGGCGTTCACTTCGGAGTGCTTGTCTGGATTTACAACCATCACGTGATAAAGATTGAACAGCGCCGCATCGCCCTCCGAAACCACCCCGAGCAGCAAGTCGTCCTGTAGCGCGAGGTATGTACCCCGGTCCGTCAGCGTGTAGCCGTCCTTCTCCGATGCAACCGTCAACGTCGCGCCCATCCCCTGGCCCGTTTCCTGGTACCAGCTCTCCCCCGTGGGGTCGACCCCCGCCTTCTCCCACAGTCCCAATTCCTTGGTGTGCGTCCCCGACTCGTCGCCCCGGCTGATGAACGTCGCCCCCGCCGCCGCAATCGCTGCCATCGCGTCGGCTGCCGTCTCGGCGTCGGCAACGCCCGCGGGGTCATCCTCCGGCCCCACGATCACGAAGTCGTTGTGCATGACCGGCTCACGCTCGATCACGCCCCCGGACGTCTCAAGCTCTTCCTCGGCCTTCGGGGAGTGCGCCAACACCACGTCGGCCTCGCCCTGGCCCGCCAGCTCTAGCGCCTGACCGGACCCAACGGCGATCACCTTGACCTTGTAGCCGGACTCTTTTTCGAACTGAGGGATCAGTTCATCAAGGAGACCGCTGTCCTGCGTGCTCGTCGTCGTCGCGAGGATGATCTCCTCGGTTCCATCACCGCACGCCAGCGCCAGGACAAACACAACTGGTGCCA
>JBDSHD010000041.1:0-6369 GCA_039918655.1 Dehalococcoidia bacterium
GATCCACCGCCCCGTACCCAGTGGGCCCAGCGGCAAGACGAACATCTGGATATCGTTCTCAGAGGACATGCGGTACTGGGGCGACCACATGGTCCTGTTCGAGGCGCGCGACGGCTCCTTCTGGGACGCGCGCAAGATCGGGCTTTCGCCGCCGCCGATCGAGACACCGGCCGGCTGGCTGATCATCTATCACGGTGTGCGCAACACTGCGGCGGGTTGGATCTACCGCCTTGGCCTCGTGTTGCTTGACCTCGAACACCCGACGAAGGTCTTGCGCAGGAGCGAGGAGTGGGTGTTCGGGCCCACCGCACCGTACGAGTTGCTAGGCGACGTGCCGAAGGTTGTCTTCCCCTGCGGCACCGTCGTGGATGAGGCGAGCGGCACGCTGCGGATGTACTACGGCGCGGCCGACAGCTGCGTGGCGGTCGCCACCGCAAACGTCGCCGAGCTCGTCGATTGGTTGACCACGCACTGCCCACCCTGCGAGCAGCGCCTCCGCGTCGGTGAGCACCTGGCACCGCACCCGGCGAGCTCGGAGGAAGTGGGCCCCCCGTGCGTATAGGGATGCTCGCGCCGATCTCGTGGCGCGTGCCCCCGCGCCACTACGGGCCGTGGGAACAGGTGGTTTCCACGCTGACGGAAGGCCTCGTCCGCCGCGGCGTGGACGTGACGCTCTTCGCCACGGCGGAGTCACTCACCGCTGCACGGCTGGTTGCGGTCGTGCCGACGGGCTATTCGGAAGACCCCGGGCTGAACGCCAAGGTCTACGAAAGCCTACACATCGCCGCCGCCTTCGAACGCGCCGACGAATTCGACATCATCCACAACCACTTCGATTTCTTGCCCGTCACCTACTCGCGTCTCGTGCGGACACCCGTGGTTACGACGATTCACGGACTCTCGTCCGAACAGAACCTCCAGGTGTTCCGCGCCTATGACGACATCGGGCACTTCGTGGCCATCAGCGACGCTGATCGCCGACCCGGTCTGCGCTACCGCGCGACCATCCACCACGGGCTGCCGATGGCGGAGTTCACGTTCCAGCCAGCCGGCGGCGACTACCTCCTGTACCTCGGCCGCATCCACCCCGACAAGGGCGCTGCGGAAGCGATCTTGGTCGCACGGGCGACGGGCCGGAAGCTAATTATCGCGGGGATCATCCAGGACGCCGCCTACTTCGAGACGCAGGTCAGGCCGCTTCTCGACGAAGAAGCCGTGGTTTATGTCGGAGCCGTCGGGCCGGCGCAACGAGATACCCTCCTCGGGGGCGCGCTGGCGCTGGTTCACCTAATCAACTTCGATGAACCGTTCGGGCTATCCGTTGTCGAAGCGATGGCAACGGGGACGCCCGTGATCGCGGTGCGGCGTGGCTCGATGCCGGAGATCGTGAACGACGGCCTGAGTGGCTTCCTCGTCGACGGCGTTACGCAGGCTATCGAGAGCGTGGAGCTGGCAGCAATGCTGGACCGCGGCGCCGTGCGCCGCTGGGCCGAGGAGCGCTTCTCAGCCGACCGGATGGTCAACGACTACCTCGCGCTTTATGAGCACATCCTGGCCGGCCGGCACTCCTCGCGGGTCCTCGCCGGAGCCGCCAGGTGATTCGCCAGATCCGGCGGCTGACGTATGCCGTCCCTGCGCTCGGGCTGGGCGTGTCCGCCATCGCCATCTATTCGGAAGAAACGCACCGAGGGATGCGGGACACCTGCGCGGCCGAAAGCGGGTTCGAAGGTGTCGCCTGCGTGGACGACACGGCCCGCCTGGCGTCGCTCTACATCGCCCTTTGGCGCAAGGATGAGGAGCAGCACTGGCGTACGGCCGCGATGGAGGCACTCGCCTTCGTCCGGGCCATGCAGACACCGGAAGGCTGGTTCATCAACTTCATCAGCAGGTGGGACGGGACGAAGAACATGGTTGGCCGAACCTCGGCCGACCCCTACGGCCCGTGGCTTGCGCGGGCCTGCCATGCGCTCGCCGATGGCGTAGCCGCGTTCGGTGATCAAGACTGCGCCTCGGCCTTTGAACGCGCCATGCCGTGGCTGGATGAGGCGACGCCGCATCTCGACGTACGAGCAGTGGCCCTGCTTGCCGCCCTGAGATACGCGGAAGCGACCAAGTTGGGCGCGGCAGCCGAGCGAGCGATCCGCTGGGCGGACGAGATCTATGCGACACGGTGGCAGAGGATTCTCCCGGACTGCCGAGGAAGTTCGACTGTCCACCTCTGGGGACACCTGCAGGAGTGCGCGCTCGCAGAAGCCGGGGCGTACTTCGGCCGCCCGGAGTGGATAGAGGCGGCACGTGCCAGCGCCGAGCGGCTGCTCATTCCCGCAGTTGACCTCAAATTCCCCGGCCCAAGGTCGATTGCGTTTGATGTGAGCTGTGCGGTCCGCGGCCTCGAGGCGGTGGGGAGGGCAACTGGCGATGACCGCTACATGAGGTATGCCGACCTTGGGCGCGCCTGGTTTGACGGCCGAAACGCGGCCGCGGCCCCGGTGTTCGACCGCCAGCGCGGCCTCGTCTACGACGGGATCGACCACGGACGAGTCAGCCAAAACTCTGGCGCGGAATCCAACGTCGAAGCGGGTTTGGCACTCGTAGCAGCGAAGAGACCTCAGTCCCCACGGTGACGCGTGCGAAAGGGACTCGCGCCGCCCAAGCTTGGACGGAAGGTCAGCTCTGTCCAGATAGTCAGGCGGATTCCTCGCCTAGAGAGTCGCGAGAAGTAGGTACCGCACGGTAGGCCGTATGGCGGGGACTGCAACGGCGGGAACGTCGCGTTCGAAGGCCGAGGCGTCCGCCTAAATGCCGCGACAGCGCGTCAGGACGTGGCGGCTGTCTTCTGGCCCAACAGGCCGATAGCCCTAACGTGCGCCCGCCATAGCATCAATTCGGGCCGTATAATGGTCTGGGGTTTTAGGGTCATGGCCTCTGGAGACAGAGGGTCAATTCCCGGCGAAATCGCGGAGATTGGGCGTCGCTAGATACGAATCATGAAACCCAATCTTCCCAAGCAGCGGGTCGCGGGTTCGAGCCCCGTCTCCCGCTCCAGACCTGTCCGCCTCCGGAGGATACGATTTCGGCCTGTCAGACTGCCGAGCAGCATCTCATCCGTTGAGGCCGATTGGCGGGCGGCCGTCAGCGGGCGCGATGTCCACGCGGGTGGCGCGCATGACCGGGCAGGGCTGCCACTCCGTTGGCCAGTACTTGAGGTGACCGTAACCGCCTGCGAGGTGTAGCCACTTGAACATCCCCGGCTCCAGGTTGTTCACGTCCCACCACTTCTCGAACTGGTACGGCTCCCAGCCGTTGTAGATGATGACCTGGCCGGGGCGGACGGAGTTCGAAACCTTCGCCTCGATGATCATGCGGCCCATGTCGTTGAACACGTTGATCTTCTGGCCGTTGGCGATGCCGCGGGCGGCAGCGTCGCCCGGGTTGATCTCGGCGTGGGGCGTGCCACGGTTGGTTTGCTGCATCAACTTGTTGACGATGTTGTTGGAGTGGATGCTCCAGCGGTTGTGACCGCTCGTGATCATCAGGGGGTAATCGCCGCCGGAAGCGGGCGGATCCTTGTGGCACGGCATCTCCTCGCCCGCTTCGATGAACCATGGGTGGTCGATGTAGAACTGCGCACGGCGGACGAGCGTCGGGTAGGGCAGCTTCTTCTCGACGTGGTGCGTGAGGGCCGTGAATGACTCGTCCGGTTTCACGTCGGCCGCCTGGCCACGTGCCCGCGGTGAGACGCCGAGGCCCGTGAAACGGATGAAGCCCTTCTCACGGAGGGTTGCCAGCGAGGATCCTTCCGGGAGCGTGCCCGCAGTGGCCGAGTCGCGCACCATCTCGTCGGTGAGCTTCTCTTCCTCGTGGAATGCGCCGTTGGCCGTGAAGGAGTTATACAGGCCGTCGAACTTGTGGACCGCGCCTTTGACGTCCTTGTATTCGGTGGCGCCGCGAATCTTCGCCCGCTCCTCGATCTTGGCCACGAGGTCGCGGAAGATCGCCCACTCGCCGAGCGACTCGCCGGCGGGCTCCAGCGTGCGGTCGGAGAAGGTGAGGTTGAGCGTGTGGGTGCTGGGTATGCCGAAGCCGATCTTCTCGTATTGCTGGGCGGCCGGGAGGACGATGTCGGCGAACATGGCGGTGGTGCTCATGCGGACGTCGATGACGGCGACCATCTTGAGCTTGGGCCAGAGGTGCTGGAGGAGCATGTTCTGACCACCGCGGGTGCGGCGGAGGGCGTTGCCGCCCATCTCGATGAAAACGCGTGGCTCCTGTTCGCTGGTCGGGTAAGTCACGCCGTTCCACCAGCCCTTGTCCATGGCTTCGTCCCAGTATTCCTGGAACGGCCGCTTCATCGACCGGTCATGCCATTCGGGACGTTTCCAGATCCCGTCGAACCCGGCGTGGTTATACCAGAGGAAGATCGGCGGGACCATGGATGGGTGCGCCAGCTCCGTGGCGCGCTTGGCCATCTCAATAGTGGCGAGTTCGTCGGTCATTGTCGGGTCTATGTTGCGGACGGCGTTGACCATCGTGTTGATCATGCCCATGACGTTGCGGGCGGCGTCCGGGCCGGGTGCGCCCTTACCAGGGGTGATGAAGTAGCCGTCGAGGATGGCGCCGAGCCAGGCGCGGACGCCGGTGCCCTTGCGGCCCCAGTTGCCGGTGAGACCGAGAAGCAGCAGTTCGGAGCGCTCGATGAGGTCCCCGTGGTAGTACTTGGAGGCGTTGCCGAGAGAACCGAGGATGGTTGTGCGCTTGCTCGCGACCTTGTGGGCGAGCATCCGGATGGTGGAGGGCGCCACGGTGCACATCTTCGATGTTTGCTCGGGCGTGTACTCGGCGTTAAGCCGCTTCCGCACCAGCTCGAATACCGTCGTCACGTCGACCGTTGAGCCGTCCTTGAGCGTGGCCTTGAATGTGCCCTCGAGCGAGGGATCGACGTCGCCGAGAGAGAGGTCGCCGCGCGGGGCCGGGAGGACGGCACCTGTCTTCGCGTCGTGCCAGTAGAACTGGTCGTCGAGGCCGCCTTCTTCGACCTCGTTGCCGCGCAGGTAAGTGCGGGTGTCAAGCCGGACGAGGAGCGGCAAGTCAGTCTGGTCCTTCATGAACGGCTCGTCGTACAGCTTCTCCTCGATCACAACCTGCGCCATGCCGAGGGCGAGGGCGGCGTCGGTGCCGGGAGCGACCGGGACGAAGTAGTCGGAGTGGATGGACGAAGCATTACTGTCCGGGGCGACCGTGACGACTTCCGCTCCGTTGAAGCGCGCTTCGAGGATGTAGTGCTGGTGCGGGATACGCGTGTACGAAGGGTTCGAAAACCAGATGAAGATAAGCTCAGAGTGGAACCAGTCGTCGATGGAGCTGACCGGGTCGAATATGCCGTAGGTGAGGTAGTGGCCCGGCGCGAAGTCGTTCATCTCGGCGTTGAGGTCCATGGTGAGCGCCCCTAGCAGGCCGGCGAATCGGCCGCGCCCGACGATGCCGCCGGTGGGGGTGTTGCAGCCGCTGAGGTGGATGATGGACTCGGGGCCCTTCTCCTCGATTGCGTCGATGACCGCGTCGGCGACTTCCGTGAGGGCTTCGTCCCAGGAGATGCGCTTCCACTTGCCGCTGCCGCGCTCGCCGTCGCGCTTCATCGGGTAGAGGAGGCGCTCTTGCGAGTAGTGCATCGTGGCCCAGGCCACGCCCTTCTGGCAGCCCATGGGGTTCATGTCGGGCACGCCCTGTTCGATGGCGGGCATGACGCCGCACTGCTCCTCGCGGAGGGCCTTGCCGTCCTTAACGTAGACGCGCATGGGGCAGTTGCCGGGGTAGCAGTCGATGCAGTGACTGGCCCAGCCGACCTTGTCCCAGGTCCAGCGGTCTCGGTAGGTGTCGGCCCAGTCCTGGGGGCCCTCATTGCGGGATTTCTGGGTTGTTCGAACAGACATGATTTCGCCCTCCGTCTAACCGGCTGAGGGAATTATCGGGTCCGCCGGCGCGGGTGGTCTGTCAGGCAGGAGAGGGTAGCGGGTGTGGGGGAATGCTTGGGGAAGAGTGAAGAGTGAATGGTGAAGAGTGAAGGGTGTCCTTCGAGACGGCCTGCGGGCCCCCTCCCTCCAGAGGTGGGCAGGCAGGATGAGCGGGGGTGTGTGAGTGCGGAAGGACGGGGAAAGGTGAAGGGTAAAAGGGGTTAGGCACGGGTGTAAGTCGATGCTAATGCCGGAACGTGGGCGAAGGGTATGCGGGGCATTAGCATCCGGAAACTGTTTGGCAATTTGATGTTTTCGGCGTTGAAGAGGGGGAGACGGCCTGATTTCGTTTTGCAGAAACGTGTTTTGTAGATAGAAGAGTAATTCTAGAATAACAGTACCGGGGCAGGCATCTGTT
>JBDSHD010000042.1:0-3110 GCA_039918655.1 Dehalococcoidia bacterium
GCTACAACTGCGAGCTTGACCCCGTGGGTTCACGAAGTATCATCTTCGCCCCCGGCAATTACCACATCACGGGCGGCATCGTGGCCAACGGTGGCGGGAACATCACTTTTGGCGCGGGCGAATACACCATTGGTGGATCAGGCTTGATGGTGACCGGCGGTGGCCGCATCACCGTCAACAACGCACTTCTGTACATTGAGGCTGGTGAGTTGGAACTAACGGGAACCGGATTGACGCGACTGTTCGCGCCGACCTCTGGTCCGTACACCGGTATCTCAATCTTCCAGAGCCGAACCAACGCCACGCAAATGGACATCAAGGGCACATCCCTTACCGCGGGCGCGGGTGCGATCTACGGGAAGGCGGCCAAAGTGAGCCTGGTTGGCAACTCCGGGTCCGCCAACATGCAGTTTGTGTCCGACACGTTCTCAATGTCCGGCGCGGCGACCCTGGAGCTAACTGGCGGGGCCAACATCGTGATCTTCCAGAGTAATCTACGGCTGGTTGAGTAAAGCAGCCTGCTCCTAAGATCACCTCGAAGTGATCTACGCTCCAGGGGTGAGCGTAGAATCTCCAGCGATGCTTGCGGTCACCGACGAACTGGGGCGTTTCGAGGAATTCTTCAGCGAGGTCGTGTACCCCGCGTGGCCGTTGTGGCTCGCAGGCGCGCTCATCGCGCTGGGGGTCGCCGGATATTTCGCCTATCGCCTGGGCCTGCATACCTGGGCCATGGAACACCGCGTGATGACGGGTGCCACAGTCACGATCTTCCTTGTCGTGGCAACCCCATTGGGCTACTACACAATCTCACCGCTCTTTGATCGCGAAACCGCGTGCGAAGCCAGTCCGATCGCCAATTCTGGGTCCGGATCCGAGGATTGCGAGGGCGTGGCGGCGGCGACGCTGGCACCGACAGTAACTGCTGGTACTTCGGAGCCGCAGGACACGCCTGTGACGACGGTCGCACCCACCGAGCCCGCCGTGGATCAGCCGAGGGTGATCCAGCAAGGCGCATTCCAGGGGGCGGACGACTTCCACTTTGGCGAGGGACAGGCCCTTCTGATTGAGACGGGGCCTAGCAAGTATGTGCTGCGTTTCGAGAACTTCTCTGTCCGTAACGGCCCGGACCTGTTCGTGTATCTATCGCCTGACCCCGAGGGCTACGGCGACGGCGCGGTCAAGTTGGGGAGTCTCAAGGGGACGGACGGGGCGTTCAACTACGATGTGCCCGAAGGCACGGACGTTTCGCAGTTCAAGAGCGCCGTCATCTGGTGTGATCAGTTCTCTGTCTTGTTCGCAACCGCGACCTTCGGATAGAGCGGGCGACCCGGCGCCGTCATTCACCTGCTGGTAATCCTACCCTTTACTCGGACTTAGACCCGCTAACCTTCTTCCCGGCCGCCGCTTGCGCAGGCCGCTTCAGGATGAAGTAGCTCGTCTCAGTTCTCAACAGTGGGTGAACCGCCGCGATATCCCAACCCTCCCCGCCGAGACCGTCAAGGTACCGGCGGACAAAGGCAGTGCGGTGCTCACCCGGCTGCCGGATGAATTCCACGCCCTCGGAAGAGATCCTCCCCCGAAAGTCCACATACGCGATCTTGTGTTGCCAATTCGCCATGTTGCCTCCTATCGGTGACGAACCGGCGCCGGGCGATCGCCCACTCACCTTCCATTATGGGCTTTCGCGACACTCCGAAATGCCGCGACGCCGTGATATACATAGGGAGCACTGCGAAAGGAGCCCCCGATGGATTTCGTCCGAACACCCGACGAGCGATTCGCGAACCTGCCCGGATATAACTTCGAGCCGCATTACACAGAGATCCCGTCTGGTGACGGCGGTACGCTTCGGATCCACTACGTTGATGAGGGGCCGGGGGACGGCGAGCCGGTACTGATGCTGCACGGCGAGCCGTCGTGGAGCTATCTCTATCGCAAGATGATCCCGGTCTTCACTGCCGCTGGTTTTCGGGCAGTGGCGCCAGACCTTCCGGGTTTCGGCCGCTCAGACAAGCCTACGCCTCGCTCGGAGTACACCTATCAGCGGCATGTCGACTGGATGACGTCGTTCATCAATGCCATCGACCTCCGGGGAGCAACGCTCGTCTGCCAGGACTGGGGCGGCCTGATCGGTCTGCGGATCGTGGCAGATTACCCAGACAGATTCGCTCGGGTCGCCGCAGCCAACACCTTTCTCCCTACCGGCGATCAGCCGGCCGGCGAGGCATTCCTGCGATGGCAACAGTACTCGCAGTCCACGCCTGACTTCGACGCAGGCTGGATCGTAAACGGCGGTTGCACCACGGATCTTTCGGACGAGATCAAGGACGCCTACCGCGCCCCGTTTCCCGACGACGCTTTCAAGGAAGGAGCGCGCCAGTTCCCGCTCCTCGTTCCAACCTCGCCGGACGATCCGGCTACACCCGCAAACCGCAAGGCATGGGACACGCTGCGGCGGTGGAACAAGCCGTTCCTCTGCGCCTTCGGCGACTCGGACCCAATAATGGCCGGCTCAGACCGGCAGTTCATAGACCAAGTGCCGGGCACGAAAGGGCAACCGCACACAACGATTGCCGGAGGGGGTCATTTCATCCAGGAGGATCGCGGCGAAGAGCTGGCCAGGGTGATCGTGGACTGGATACGGACGACGACGCCCGCCGGTTAAGTCTATTCAGCCCCACCCAAGAGTTGATCGACGCCGAACACCATGATCTGGCCACTGGCTGACGCCGCAACGTAGACCAGCTCGCCGTTTCCCGACACTACAACATCCCACGGTTTCCGACCCGCCGGGACGGTCGCCGCGACCGTAGTGCTCAGCGAGTCGATCACCGACATCTCATCGGCCAGCGAGTTCGCCACGTACACCTGTGATTGGGTGGGGGTCACCGCGACTGCCAGTGGTGCGAGCCCTACCTCGACCGTCGCGATTGGCGTCAGGTCGAAAAGGGAGAGGACGCTTACGTTGGCGGTCTCGGTGTTGGCCACGTACAAGCGACCCGACGCCTCGTCGAGGGCGATGCCGCGTGGCCGCTCACCGGTCGAGCCTCGAGCCAGTATGGTCCCGTCGTCCGGGTCCACGCGCAGTATTTCGTCGGTGGCGGCGTCGG
>JBDSHD010000043.1:0-2684 GCA_039918655.1 Dehalococcoidia bacterium
CGTCGGCGAGGATCAGCCGTCCCTCGGCGTCCGTGTTTATCACTTCGATAGTCTTCCCGTTCATTGCTCGGACAACGTCTCCGGGCCGGGTAGCGCTTCCTGAAGGCATGTTCTCGGCGGTTGGTACTACACACGTGACGTTGATCTTCGGCTTCAGCTTGCCGATCGCCCACATCGTGGAAACGACAGCAGCGGCGCCGGACATGTCGCCCTTCATCGCCTCCATGCCCGCCGCGGGCTTGATCGAGATTCCGCCGGAGTCGAACGTGATGCCCTTGCCGAGCAGTCCCAGAGTGTCCTTGCTGCTGGGATCCCCGCGGTACTTGATGACGATGAAGCGCGGCGGCTGAGTGGACCCGATGCCCACGCCCATGAGGGCGCCCATTCCCATCTCTCGTATCTGCTTATCATCAAAGATCTCGCAAGCAAGCCCGGCGTCGTCGGCGAGCGCCTTTGCCCGCGCTGCAAGCTCGGAAGGTGGTAGGGCGTTCCCGGGCTCGTTCGCCAGGTCCCGGGTGTGATTCGCAGCCTGGGCCATGACCGTGCCGAGCTCGACGCCGCGCTTGATGGCGTCGAGCCGGGAAGCATCGGATTCAACGATCGTCAGCGTTTCGATGTCTGAGCTTTCGTCCTCGGCCCCGGCCTTGTACTTGCGGAACCGGTAGGCGCCCATGATGGCCCCTTCAGCGATGGCCTGGGCGCACTGCTCAGGGTCCAGGCCGGCGATTCCGGCACCGTGCAAGATGGTCGTGACCGTACTCGCGCCGAGGGCCCGGGCGCGACGCAGGGCCGTGCCGGTGAGATCCCGGACTACGTTGAGGTTGAAGTCCTCGCTTTTGCCCAGGCCGGCGATGAGGATGCGCGGGGACGGTATCTTGCCCAGCGTATGCACCACGTTCATCTCGCCCCGTTTGCCCTTGATCTCGCCCTCGCCGATGAGGGCGCTGATCGCGCCGTCCAGAGCCGAGTCCATCGCCCCGGTCGCGCCTCCGGGCGCAGTCACTCCCTGGAAGAGGTTGACGACTATCGCTTTGGCTGGATGTTTGGTTATATCGCCTGATTCAACCGTGATCTTCAAGGGCCGGTCTCCTTAAGGTGCGTGGATTGATAACGCGTAGGGTCGATGATACAGATGGGGTTTGGTGAGGGTCAAAAGATTGCCGCCTCCCGATTAGTTCCGTGCGGGCAAACACAGATGACACTGATGTCTCAGGTGCGTTTTGGTTAGGGTTGAGGATTTTGGGACGCGGGAACTCACGCCGGGCCACTCAGCCGCAGGCGAGTTCCTCGAACTCAGCGGTCCTTCAAGATCCTGAGGCACAGCATCTTCGAAATGTTGAGCAGCAGCCGGGCGGCGATGGCTGGATCGCTCTTTATCATCTCACGCAGCTTAGCCTCGCTCAGGCTCAGGATACGCACGCCGTCTGTTGCAGCATAGACGTCGCGCGAGCGCGGACGCTCAAGCAGGAACGCCATCTCACCGAAGACGTCCCCGGCGCTGAGCACCGCTTGCACGGCGTCTCCATCCCGCACTTCGAGGTTACCGTCGAGCACAACGAATAGGTTTCTCGCCACACCGCCCTTCTTGAGGACGCGGTCACCGTTCCGGCACTCTATCAAGGTGCTCTTCTCCAGGCAGCGTGCCGCTTCTTCTTCGGTGAATCCATCGAGGGCCGAGATGCGATTAGCATCGAGCTGGCTGAGGGCGCCGTGCACCTCGCTCCAGTAGGCGGCTGCCGTGGTGTGGACTCGGCTCGTTACGGCGGTACCTTCGGCGAAGACGCGCTGGATGCAGGCGGGTATGCGCTTGTCTTCGCCGAAGTCGCGGTGATACTCGGCCAGTGGTGAGTCCAACTGCCGGAAGTGGTCCACGTCCTCGACGACCGTCACAATCGGGATCAGGTACCCGGCTTCGGGGCTGTTGATGTTCGTCCTGGAGTAGGTGCGCATTCCGAGGCCGAGGTAAAGGTTGAGGAGGTGCGGCTCGCAGTCGCCGAAGATGAGCTGGATCCGGTTGTCGCTGACCCAGGACATCCCCTCGATCATCAGCCTGAGCAGCACATCGCTGCCCCGCAGGTGTGGTCTCACCATGGCGCGCTCGCCCACCGCTATCGCCGAAGCAGGCAGCTCGGCGAGGAATGGAGCGAGCCCGTACTGATCGACCATGCGCTGCGGCAGCGGAGCATCCCCGCCCCACGTCAGGCGCGCCGTCGCCACGACCTCACCATCGACAGCCGCGTAGGAAATCCGGCTCTGTTCGTCGCAATCCTCGTACAACATGCGCTGGTCGTGGTCGGCGACCGATTGGTAGCGGCCCATCTCCTCCACGTACACGTCGTAGCGCAGCCGGTAGACGGCGCGCCTCTCTTCCGGAGTCTCTGCGATACCGATGTGCATGTCCTGGATCCTCGTGCTCCTGACGATGTAGGTGGCGGCATTGTACGCCAGGACACGGCTGCCGCCAATCGCAGGCGCCCCATGGCGCGCGCCCACCCACGTATAATCTCCCCATGAACGCCGCCGAATTCGTCCGCAAGTGGACTGCCGCAGTGGGACACGAGAGCGGCTCTTCCCAGGAACACTTCATCGACCTCTGCCACCTCCTCGGCGAGAAGACGCCAACCGAGGCCGATCCCTCACGCAACTTCTACATGTTCGAGGCCGGTGCGCGCACGCCCGGAGGC
>JBDSHD010000044.1:0-5552 GCA_039918655.1 Dehalococcoidia bacterium
CGGCCGAAGGCGGCGAAGCGATGGTCAAGGCGGCCCTCGACAAGTGGGGCAAGGTCGATATCGTCATCGCCAACGCCGGCATCCTCCGCGACCGCGCCTTCCACAACCTCACGGAAGAGGACTGGGACAAGATCTTCGCCGTGCACGTCAAGGGTTCCTTCAACGTCATCCAGCCGGCCTTCCGCATCATGCGCCAGAACAACTACGGCCGGATCATCGTCACCACGTCCAACGCCGGCCTCTACGGCAACTTCGGCCAGGCCAACTACTCGTCCGCGAAGACGGCGTTGCTCGGCCTCGCCAGCACGCTGGAACTCGAGGGCGCCAAGTACAACATCAAGGCGAACGTGATCGCCCCGGTGGCGGCCTCTCGCCTGACCGAGGACGTGATGCCACCGGCGGTGCTCGAAAAGCTGAAGCCGGAGTTCGTATCCCCGATGGTCGGCTACCTGTGCTCCGAGGAGTGCGCGGTGTCCGGCCAGATCTTCACAGCGGGCGGCGGCTACTTCGGCCGCGCGGCGATCGTCGAGGGCAAAGGCGCGATCCTACCCCACGCATCGCTCGAAGACATTCGCGACAACTTCGCCAAGATCAGCGATCTGGCCAATGCCGAGGAGTTCGCCAACGCGTTTGCGGAAGTGTCGGCGCGGTTGCAGCCGGCGACGGCAGCGGGGTAAGGCGATGGCACGACAAGCACTCGGACCGGATGTAGTCGGGCTGGAGCTGGCGGCCACGGAGTTCAAGTACGAAGAGCGCGACGTCATGCTGTACGCCCTGGGCGTCGGCGCGAAAGAGCTGCCATTCATTTTCGAGCGAGGCCTGAAGACGCTGCCGACGTTCGCCGTGATCCCAGCGTTCCCGGCGCTGATGGGCCTTTCGGCCGGCGTCGAGATAAACTTGGTGATGCTACTCCACGGTGAGCAGGGGTTCCGCCTGAGCAAGGAGATCCCCACCAGCGGAGCACTGACGACGGTAGGCAAAGTAACCGGCGTATATGACAAGGGCAAGGGCGCCCTGGTCACGATCGAGAGCACGACGAAGGACGCGGGCGGGGACGTGGTGTTCACGAACACGAGCGGCGTGTTCATTCGCGGAGCCGGCGGCTTCGGCGGCGAGCGCGGCCCGGAGGCCGGAAACGCGGCGCCGGAGCGCGGCGCCGACAAGAGCGTGGAGATGACGACGCTGGACATCCAGGCGGCGATCTACCGCCTCTCTGGTGACCGCAATCCGCTGCACATCGACCCCGACTTCGCGAAGATGGCGGGCTACGACCGGCCGATCCTGCATGGCCTGTGCAGCTTCGGGCACGTGGGCCGCGCGGTGCTCCAGGAGTACTGCGGCAACGACACGAGTAAGTTCGCCGGCTTCTCCTGCCGCTTCTCCGGCGTCGTCTACCCCGGCGACACGATCATCACGGACATGTGGGACGAGGGCAACGGCAAGATCCTGGTCCAGGCACGTACGCAGGACGGACGCGTGGTGATCAGCAACGCCGTGGCAGAGGTGAAGTAGCCGACGCGAGAGCGGAAATCGGAAAATGGGAGGGCCCGCGGTCTGAGGCTCGCGGGCCTTTTCTTGTGCGGTGTTATCATGGTTACACGATGAAATTCACTGTGATACTTGGCCCTGACGAGGACGGGGGTTACTCCGTTACCTGCCCAGCAATACCTGGCTGCGTCTCGCAGGGCGATTCGCTGGACGAGGCGATCGCGAACGTCAAGGAGGCTATTCTTGGATGTCTGGACGTGCGCCGGACCGAGGGCATGTCGCCTCCCACTGAGACGCACAAACTTGTAGCCGAAGAGATTGAGAACGTGCTGAGAGACCGCGCCGATGACGGTCTGCCACTCACCATCGAGACGAGAGAGGTTGAAGTAGAAGCCGAGGTCGCCGTCTAGTGCCCCCACTCCCGCTGACCTCGGGGCGCGAGGTGGTCGCGGCCTTCGAGAAGGCGGGGTTCACGGTGGCTCGGCAACGAGGTAGCCACATCATCATGACGAAACCCGGGTGGGCCGTTACCCTGTCCGTGCCGGATCATCGCCAGCTACGCGCGGGCACTTTGCGCTCCCTCATACGACAGGCCGGGCTGACAGTGGATGAGTTCGTGTCATTACTCCGTTGAGCAAACGGGCCAACAAGCCAACCCTGTTTGTTAGCATAGAACCAGCAGCCATGCGCATAGTCCTGGGAGCAGATCACAGGGGATACGAACTCAAGAACACGCTCGCCGCCTATCTCCGCGAGCGCGGGCACGACGTGATCGACGCCGGCACTAACAGCGATGAGCCTGTGGACTACCCGGACCTGGCGCTGGCGGTGGGGGAGGCGATTCAGAACGGCCGGGCGGAGCGCGGTATCCTCGTGTGCGGGAGCGGCGTTGGCGCCTGCATCGCGGCGAACAAGCTGGTTGGCGTGCGGGCAGCGATCACACACGACGTCTACTCGGCGCACCAGGGGGTGGAGCACGACGATATGAACGTGATCTGTCTCGGTTCGAAGATCGTGGCCGAGGATGCGGCGCGGGAGATCGTGCAGGCATTCGTGGAGGCGCGGTTCACTCCCGAAGAGCGATACGTGCGCCGCCTGGACAAAGTAAGAGCGATGGAAAGGCAAGGAAGGGCAGAGCATGAGCAATCCCCTGCATGAACTGAACGCGCGCGGCCAGAGCATCTGGTACGACAACCTGAACCGTGAACTGATCCGGACTGGCGCGCTCCGGAGGATGGTTGATGAGGACGCGGTCACGGGCGGCACGTCCAACCCATCGATCTTCGAGAAGGCGGTGGGGTCGAGCGACGCTTACGACGACGACATCCGCGCCCTAGCGTCGGCTGGCAAGTCCACTGAGGAGGTCTTCGACGCACTCACGATCAAGGATATCCAGCTTTGCTGCGACCTGTTCTCGTCCGTATACGAAAGAACCGACGCCGCTGATGGCTACTGCTCGCTGGAGGTGTCGCCGGAGATCGCTTACGACGGCGAGGTCTCGGCGCGAGACGCGAAGCGATTGTTCGCCGCACTCAGCAGGCCGAACGCGATGATCAAGATCCCGGGCACGCAGCAAGGGCTGCAAGCGGTCGAGAATTGCCTGACTGCTGGCCTGAACATCAACATTACGCTCCTTTTCGGAGTGGAGAACTACGAGCAGGTGGCTTTGGCCTACATACGGGCTTTGGAGCGGCGGGTGCAAGCCGGTGAATCGATCGACCGGATCGCGTCGGTGGCGAGCTTCTTCATCAGCCGCGTGGATACGCTGATTGACCAGCGGCTGGATGCGGCTGGGCGGATGGACCTAGCGGGAAATGCCGGGGTGGCTAACGCGAAGATCGCTTACGCGAAATTCAAGGAGATCTTCTCCGGCGAGCGCTGGGAGGCGCTGGCTTTAAAGGGCGCTCGCGTGCAACGGCCGCTCTGGGCCAGTACAAGCACGAAGAACCCGTCGTACCGAGACGTGATCTACGTTGAGGAGCTAATCGGGCCACACACGATTAACACGATGCCCCAGGTGACGCTCGACGCCTTCCGGGACCACGGCGTCGTACGGGACTCGATCGAGGAAAACGTGAATGACGCCTTCGCGCACGTGGAGGCGCTACGGAACGCTGGCGTCGAACTGCGAGAGGTGACGGACGAGCTGCAGACACAGGGTGTGGATCTGTTCGCCGACTCGTTCCACAAGGCGTTCGAGACGGTGCGGGTTAAGTGCGACGCTATGCGGACGTCGGCAGTCGGTTCTGAACGAGCCGGCGGCGGCTGAATGCCGGCTCTGGAACGCCTGCGAGAGCAAGACTTCCTGGCGCGACTCCGCCGCAAGGACGCGACCCTCTGGTCCGACGACCCGAAGGATGAGGCGAAGATAGCCAGCAGGTTAGGCTGGCTGACGATCCACCAGACCATTGCCGCGAACCTGCGCGAGATCGAGGAGATCGCCGCCTGGGTGCGAGAGCTGCACTACCAGCGCGCGGTGCTCCTCGGCATGGGCGGGAGTTCGCTGGCCCCCGAGGTGTTCCAGGCGACGTTTGGCTCGGCGGATGGCTATCCGGAGCTAACGGTAATGGACACGACGGATCCGATCGCCATCGCGCGACTCGAGAGCCGGATAGACGTGGAGACAACGCTCTTCATCGTGTCGAGTAAGTCCGGCACGACGATCGAAACGGCATCCCTGCAGCGCTACTTCGCCGAGCGCACGCGCGACGCAACGGGAGATACCGGGGCGCTGGACAACTTCGTCGCGATCACCGATCCGGATACACAACTGCACCACCAAGCACGAGACGAGGGATACCACAAGGTTTTCCTGAATCCGCCGGACATTGGCGGGCGATTCTCGGCGCTATCGTTCTTCGGACTGGTGCCGGCGGCTGTCATCGGCGTTGATATCGCGAGCATTGTGGACGAGGCCGACACGCTTGACTGGGAGGAGGCCCTGGAACTCGGGGCGCGTCTGGCTGACCTCGCGCAAGCAGGGCGCGACAAGTTGACGTTCCTGCCGGGGGAGCACTTCCGGAACTTTGGCGCCTGGGCGGAGCAACTCGTCGCGGAGAGCACAGGAAAGGACGGCAAGGGGATCGTGCCGGTGGACGGGGAACCGATTGCCCCGGTCGAGGATTACGGTGACGATCGAGCGTTCATCCTGGCTTCCGGTCCCCTCGACGGCGATCCGAGAACATGGGCGGCGCTCGAACAGGCGGGGTACCCGGTGATCGACCTCGATATTGCGGACCGCAACCAATTGGGGCGCGAGTTCCTGCGCTGGGAGATTGCGACCGTGGTGGCAGGAACAGCGCTTGGCATCTATCCGTTCGATGAACCGAACGTGGAGGAGAGCAAGGGCAATACTCGCCGGGTGCTCGAAGAATACATCCGGTCCGGCTCCAACCCGGATGGGGAGCCGGTGCTGAGCGAACCCGAGTTCGAACTATACGTGCCCGATTCCGCGCGCATCCCCAGCGGCGGTGTCATCGCGCAGGTGGTGGCGCAGCACCTGGGGCGCGGCGGTCCCGGGCCATACGGCGCGATCATGGCGTACCTCCCGCCGGGTGAGGAGCCCGACCGGCTACTGGCGAGACTTCGCACAGCGGTGCGCGACGCGACGCGGATGGCAACGACGGCCGCTTACGGGCCGCGGTTCCTACACTCGACCGGCCAACTGCACAAGGGGGGGCCGCCCAACGCGATCTTCCTCCAGATCACCACCGAAGACGAAACGGACGAAGACATACCCGGCGAGTCCGGGTTCGGGTTCAGCGCGCTCAAGGCGGCGCAGGCGCTGGGCGACTTCCAGGCGCTGTCCCGGCGGGGACTCGACGTGATGCGTGTTCATCTGCGACGTGACACAACTTCGGCGTTGCGCAAGCTCGTGGACGATGTCGCGGCAATCCTGCGCGGCGAGCAGCGGAAAGAGGCGTAATCAATGCAGATTGGCATGGTCGGTCTCGGCCGGATGGGCGCGAACATGACGTTGCGGCTGCTGCGCGACGGTCACGGCGTCGTCGTCTACGACCAAAACACGGAGGCAGCGGAGACGCTAAAGGCGGAGGGGGCGCGCG
>JBDSHD010000045.1:0-5637 GCA_039918655.1 Dehalococcoidia bacterium
CACCTCGGCGCCCGTGGCTTCGATCGTGGCTCGCCAATCGGCGTGGGAGTGTTCGGACGTTGCCACCAGTGTCTTAGGTTCGCCGGCAAGGACTTGTGACATGGGCGGGATGCGGCCTCGACTATCGACGATGACACGAAGGGGTTGTCGCGGGTTGTTAACGCCTTCCGGGCGCGCGGTGAGCTGCGGATCGTCCACGACGATGGTCTCGGAGCCGACCAGGATGGCGTCGATTCGGGTGCGCATTCGGTGTGCCCAGACGCGCGTCTCGGGGCCGGATACCCAGCGGGAGTCGCCGGAAGCGGCGGCGATGCGGCCATCGAGGGAGGCGGCGTACTTGGCGATGACGAAGGGGAGGCCGGTGGTGCGGTGCTTGAAAAACGCCTCGTTGATGCGGCGGGCTTCGTCTTCTCCCTCACCGGAGATCACCCGGATGCCTGCGGCTTCGAGCTTGCGGTGGCCTTCGCCGTTGGTGCGTGGATCGGGGTCGGCGACGGCGTAGTGCACCTCAGCGATGCCGGCCTCGATCAGGGCGCCAGTGCAAGGGGGCGTACGGCCGTGGAATGGGTGAGGTTCGAGTGTGACGTAGATGGTGGCGCCGCGGGCGCGGTCGCCGGCTTGTTTCAGGGCGACAACCTCGGCATGAGGGCCCGGTGGGGGCTGGGTGACGCCTTCGCCAATGGTATCGCCGTTCGGGGACACGATGACAGCGCCGACGATTGGGTTCGGCGAGACGACTTGCTCGGCGTTTCGGGCCAGGTCGAGGGCGCGCTGCATGGGTTCCGGGATCATCGCCCAAATTATCGCACCGACGGGATATCCGCTTCCATGCCCATACCTGCGGCGTTGCGTCGGGTTATACTCCCCTGCGTGAAGGAGATACCATGACCAGTCCCACCGCCCTTAAGGTGATCGATTCAATCAAGAAGAACAGGGTCCGCTTCGAGTCGTTTTGTCGCTCGCTATCAGACGAACAGCTAGAGCGCCAGGTGCCTGACAACACCTGGAACGTTAAAGACTTCATCGCGCACCTGTCGACGCTCGATCCGATGCTCGCGCACTGGTTCGAGGGCGTCGCGGCAGGCGATCCCAATGCGGGACTTGAGGCTCCGGACGGTCAGCGGCTGGAGCTTGACGATTGGAACGAGCGTGAAGTTGTCGAGCGGCGGCCCTGGTCGCTCGACCAGCTATTCGCTGAGGCCGCTCAGAACCGAGAGAAGCTGATCGACACGATCTCGCGCCTGGAGGACGAGCACGTCAACGCGATCACGCACTTCACGGGCGATAACAAGCGTCCGCCCGTGGACATACCGCTGAAGCTGTTCATCACCGGGTGGGCGCGCCACGATCCGATCCACGTCGGCGACATGCTCAAGGCGTTGCCAGAACGAGCGAGTGACCCCGACCTCGCCGCCTGGCTCGACGACCCAGCCGTGAAGTGGTACCAGCAAGCGATGGCCGGCCCGGCGAAAAGGTGAAGAGTGAAGAGTGAAGAGTGAAGAGTGAAAGGTAGGCTATGAAGGAATTCAAAGACAAAGTTGCGGTTGTGACGGGCGGTGCTTCAGGCATCGGCCGGGGGATGGCGGAGCGGTTCGGCGAGGAAGGCATGAAGGTTGTGCTTGCCGACATCGAGGAGGAGGCGCTGCGGCAGGCGGAGGCGGAGATGCGCGAGAAGGGCGTCGACGTCCTGGCGGTGCTGACAAATGTGTCGAAACCGGAACATCTGGAGAACCTGGCACAGCAGACGCTTAACGCATTCGGAGGAGTGCATATCGTGTGCAACAACGCGGGGGTGGTGGGAGGTTCCGGCGGGTTTGGCCGAACATGGGAGAGCACGCTGAAGGACTGGGAGTGGGTGATGGGCGTGAACCTTTGGGGCGTGATCCATGGTATACGCACGTTCCTGCCGATCATGCTCGAGCACGGCGAGGAAGGGCACATCGTGAACACGGCGTCGGTGGCGGGGTTGATCGGTGGCTCGGGGATCTACGGCGTGACGAAGCAGGGCGTGGTGGCGCTATCGGAGTCACTGTTCAGCGAGCTGCGGATGGCGCAGGCGAAAGTGGGCGTCTCCGTCCTCTGTCCGGGGTGGGTAGACACGCAGCTCATGGACGCCGCTCGCAACCGGCCTCAGGAGTTGACGGACCCGGCCGCAGGGCCGCTGGACCCGCAGTCGGCTGCCGTCGCCGAGATGATCCGCAACTTCCTCAAGACCGGGACCGCACCGTCCTCAGTGGCCGACCAGGTCGTGGAAGCGATCCGGAACGAGCAGCTGTACATACTCACGCATCCTGAGATGGACGAGATCATCAAGACGCGCTTCGACGACATCTTGGCGCGGCGAAACCCGGCGCCACGAATGCTGGGCTAAAGAGGGCGATGGCTGAACTGCAAGTCAAGTACGCCCGGACGAGCGATGGGCTCAAACCAGAGGGAGCGATGGAGCAAACCCACAAACCTGCAATCCTGCAATCCTGCAAACCAGAAGGATAGCGCCATGTTCACGGGAATAATCGAGGAGGTCGGGAGCGTTCGGTCATCCGAGGGCGGGACGCTGATCATCGAATGCAGCACGATTCTCGACGGATCGCAGCTTGGTGACTCGATCGCGGTGAATGGGGTGGACTTGACGATTGCGGTGATGGACGGCGAGAGCGTGACGTTCAACTGCATGCCGGAGACGTACCGCCGTTCGAACCTGGGGGAGCTGAAGGCGGGCGATCCGGTGAACCTGGAGCGCTCGCTGACAGCGACGACGCGGCTCTCCGGGCACATTGTGCGCGGAGTGGTTGAGGCAACGGGCCAACTCCTCTCGTTCACGCCGGAGGGTGACGCAGTCCTCGCGCGCTACTCGGCGCCGCCCGACATCCTGGGTCACATGGTGGTGAAGGGGCCGGTAACGGTGGACGGGGTGTCGTTGACGGTGATCGCCAGGGACGCGGAGTCGTTCACGGTGTCGCTGGTGCAGTACACGCAGGAACACACGAACCTTCTGCGGAAGGAGCCGGGCGCCAGCATCAACCTGGAGTCGGACATTATCGCGCGCTACGTGGACCAACTATTACAGGAACGCGGGGTGATCCCGAAGGAGCCCGCGGAGGGCTGATTCGCAACTCTTACGTACACGTCATATAATAAACACGCGCGTATCCCTTCAGGAACGCGACATTCGGCTTCAGGAGCCCTGCCATGACTGACTCTCACGAGGCGAAGATCCAACCCATCACCCGTCATCCGCGTGCCCGCGTGCGCATTAACCAGGCTGACGACGCGGACTTCAACTCCATCGAGGAGGCGATTAACCAGTATCGGGCCGGGCAGTTCGTGATCATCGTCGACGACGATGAGCGGGAGAACGAGGGTGACCTGGCGATACCGGCCCAGTTCGTGACGGCCGAGCACATCACGTTCATGTTGAAGTACACGAGCGGGATCATCTGCGTGCCGGCTAGCGGCGAGCGCCTGGACCATTTGAGGCTGCCGATGATGGTGGGAAACAACCAGGCGCAGTACGGGACAGCGTTTACGGTCTCGGTAGACGCGCGGGACGGCATCACGACTGGTGTGTCCAGCGCCGACCGGGCACGGACGATCCAGGTAATCGCGGATTTGAAATCGAGCGCCGGAGACCTGGTGATGCCGGGCCACATCTACCCGCTGCGAGCCCGCGAGGGCGGCGTGCTGGTGCGGGCCGGTCACACTGAGGCGACGGTTGATCTGTGCGTGTTGTCCGGAGTGGAGCCGGTGGCCATCCTGAGCGAGATGATGAACCCGGACGGAACGATGATGCGCGACAAGCAATTGACGCGGTTCGCGAAGAAGCACAACCTGCCTATTATCTCGATCAACCAGATGATCCGTCATCGCTCACAGCGAGAGCGGCTGGTGGAACGGGTGGCTATGACGACGCTGCCGACGAAGCATGGGACGTTTAATCTCGACGGCTACCGCTCTTCGATCGACGTGGACGAGCATGCGGCGCTGGTGATGGGTGACATCGTCGGCGGTGACCCGGTACTGGTGCGCGTGCACTCTCAGTGTGTGACCGGCGACGTATTCGGCTCGCAGCGCTGCGACTGTGGCGATCAGATGGATCTAGCGCTACAGCGGATTGCGAACGAGGGACGCGGTGTCCTGATTTACATGAGGCAGGAAGGGCGCGGAATCGGATTCCACAACAAAGTAAAGGCCTACGCATTGCAGGAGAACGAGGGCCTGGACACGGTGGAGGCGAACGAAGCGCTGGGGTTTGCCGCGGACCGACGCGACTACGGTATCGGCATGCAGATCCTGCTTGACCTGGGTCTGACGAAGATCAAGCTCCTGACAAACAATCCGCAGAAGCGCGCCGGGCTGGAAGGCTACGGCCTGGAAGTGGTGGAGCGCGTACCGATCATGGCGACACCCAACCCTCACAACTGGAGATACCTGGAGACGAAGCGGGACAAGCTGGGCCACTTCATCGAGATGCCGGGGTAGTGGGGCTCAGTTGACCGGGGAGACACTGGTCAAACGCGCTCAAGAGGCCTTCGCCAGACGCGACTGGCAGGACGCGCACGATCTATGGAAGGACGCTGACACCCAGAAGCCATTGGCGCCATCTGACCTCGAGGGGTTCGCCCAGGCAGCGACCTGGCTTGCCAGGGGAGGTGAAGTGATCGAGGCGCGGGAGCGCGCTTATGCCGGGTACACGGCCGAGGGTGATAACCGCAGGGCCGCAGCCATCGCGCTGGAGTTGGTGGGCGACCACGGCAGGCTGCTGAACGAAGCGACGGCCTCCGGGTGGTTCTCACGGGCGATACGCCTCCTGGCAGAAGTGCCGGAGGGAATCGAACACGGGTACCTCGCCCGGTGGAAGTCCGCGATAGCACTGGGAAACGGAGACTTCGAAGAGGCCGAGCGCCAGGCATCTCTCGCCCTCGAGATTGGGACACGAGCAGGTGACCCGAACGTTCAGGCCCTCGGACTAATGCAGAAGGGCTCGGCGCTGATTTACCAAGGGAAAGTCCGGGAGGGCATGTCGTGCCTGGACGAAGCGATGGTCGCCGTCGCAGGTGGGGAGCTCGATGTGCTCACGACGTCCGTGATCTACTGCAATGCCATCAGCACCTGCCGGGACCTGACCGACTACCGGCGCGCCGGGGAGTGGACGGACGCGGCGAAGCGGTGGTGCAGCCGACAGTCGCTATCCGGGTTCAGCGGTAGCTGCCGCGTATACCGGGCGGAGATTATCCGTCTACGAGGGGCGTTCAGCGAGGCGGAAGACGAGGCGAGAACGGCCGTCGACGCGGTGAAGGCCTTTGATCTGACTGTTGCTGCCGGGGGCCTTTACGAGATCGGCGAAGTTAAGCTCCGCCTGGGAGAACTCGACGAGGCCGAGGACTACTTCCGTCGCGCCAACGAGTGGGGGAAGGATCCCCAACCGGGGCTGGCCTTACTGTGGCTGGTCCAGGGCAAGGCGGATGCGGCCGCCGCATCGGTGCGGCGGGCGCTGATTGAAGCGCCGAAGGACAGGCTGGCGCGGGCACGCCTGCTCCCTGCCCAGGTGGAGATCGCCACTGCTTCCGGCGATCTGGGGACAGCGGCGAGGGCGGCGGCGCGCTGATCCCGATCGTCGGCTTCTCCTGGCTCTACCTG
>JBDSHD010000046.1:0-3063 GCA_039918655.1 Dehalococcoidia bacterium
GTTACCGCGGCAAGCCCTGGACGATGCGGATGTTTGCCGGTTTCGGAAGCGCCGAGGAGACGAACGCGCGCTTCCGCTATCTCCTCTCGCAGGGGAACTCCGGGCTCTCGATCGCCTTCGACATGGCGACGCTCTACGGCTACGACACCGACGCCCCGGAGGCTCTCGGCGAGTACGGGAAGTGCGGTGTCGCCGTCTCCTCGCTGCGCGATATGGAGGTCCTCCTCGACGGGCTGCCACTTGCCGACATCACCACCTCCATGACGATCAACTCGCCGGCGGCCGTAATCCTGGCGATGTACATCGCCGCTGCCGAGAAGCGCGGCGTTTCGCGGGACAAGCTCGCTGGCACGATCCAGAACGACATCCTCAAGGAGTACATCGCCCAGAAGGAGTTCCTCTTCCCGCCCGAGCCTTCCATGCGCCTCGTCGTCGACACGATCGAGTTCGGGTCGCGCGAGATGCCGAAGTGGAACACGATCAGCATCTCCGGCTACCACATCCGCGAGGCCGGCTCCACCGCCGTACAGGAACTGGCGTTCACGCTGGGCGACGGATTCGAGTACGTGCGCTGGTGCCTCGACCGTGGTCTCGACATCGATGACTTCGCACCGCGGTTGTCTTTCTTCTTCAACTCCCACAACGACCTGTTCGAGGAAGTCGCCAAGTTCCGCGCCGCGCGCCGCATCTGGGCCCGCGAGATGCGGGAGACGTTCGGAGCGAAGAACGAGCGCTCTTGGTGGATGCGCTTCCATACGCAGACTGCCGGCGTCTCGCTCACCGCCCAACAGCCGGAGGTCAACCTCGTCCGCACCGCGATCCAGGCGCTCGCCGGGGTCCTCGGCGGCACGCAGTCGCTGCACACGAACTCGATGGACGAGGCGCTCGCCCTGCCCAGCGAGAAGGCGGCGCGGCTTGCCCTCCGCACCCAGCAGGTGATCGCCCACGAGTCCGGCGCCGGGAACACGATCGACCCCCTCGGCGGGAGTTGGTTCATCGAGAAGCTGACCGACGAGACGGAGGCAGAGGCCTACGCCTACTTCCGCAAGGTCGAGGATCTGGGCGGCGTCCTCCCCGCCATCGAGGACGGCTTCTTCCAGCGTGAGATCGCCGACGCCGCCTTCCGCTACCAGCGCGAGATCGACGAGCACAAGCGCACGATCGTCGGCGTCAACGACTACGTCATGGACGAGCCCCTCGAAATCCCCATCCTCGACATGGACCCCCAGGGCTACGACCGCCAGGTGGCCCGCCTGAACGAGGTCCGCCGCACCCGCGACAACCGCGAGACAACCCGCACCCTGAAGGCGCTGGAGTCCGCCTGCCGGGGCGGCACGAACGTCATGCCGCCGCTACTGGACGCGGTCCGGGCCGAAGCAACGTTGCAGGAGTGCTGCGACGTGATGCGCGAGGTGTTCGGGGCGTACACGGAAGCAGCGGTGGTTTAGGGGGGATTGACCCCGTAACGATCAACTGACCGGCGGAAACTACCCCGTCCGTCGCCGTGTTAGAATGAGTTGCCGCGTCTGCGGCGATTGAGAGAGATAAAATGCGCGGACTGCTATTGGTTCTGGCGATCGGCTTGTCGGTGTTGTGGGTGAATGGCGCGCCAACCACAAGCGCAACTCACGTGGTGCTGCCACAGGTGGCGGCTGACATGGACATCACGGGGAATGGTCCTACAAACCTGGCGATGCTGGATCGCTGCGGGCTGATCGGGACAGTCGGCGACACAATCCAGATCGACGTTACGGCAATCGGAATACCTGCCTACGAGTCCAATCCCCGAGCACATGGCATAGTCGGTTTCGCGTTCGACCTCGCGTACGACCCAACTGTGCTGCAGGTTATGACAATGGACACAGGTTTCCTGTTGGCGTCGACATCTCCTCACACCCCTTTCGGGGACTTCGGCGATCCGCTGCCGGACACCGATGGCGCGTTCCGTATAGAGTTCGTGGATTTCTCGGCTGACGCGGCGGAATCGGGTGACGGCGTACTGGTGCGCCTGACGCTGCAGGCTGTGGGTGAGGGCGCGACGGCCATAGATTTGACCGACACAATTGAGGCAGACGATACTCCAAACCTGCTGGGAGCGGACGGCATCCCATACACGATAGCCCGCGTGTCCGATGCGGTGATCACGGTGGGCGAGTCGGCTACTTGTGAGTCGGTGGACCGTGAGGGAGACGGGGTGCCGGACCTGAGCGACAACTGCCCAGCCGTGCCCAACGCGTCTCAGGCTGACACAGACGGCGACCTGCACGGCGACGCCTGCGACGGCGACGATGACGGCGACGGCTGGATCGATACGGAGGAGAAGCGCTGGGGATCGATCCCGATCAACGCGGCAAGTGTGCCGGAGAATCCATATGCTTATGGGCGCTATTTCGACGTCTGTCTCGATGGGGTGGATAACGATCTGGATGGGGTGACGGACACCGCCGAGGCTATATGCGGCGCGGCTTCCGAGAATCCCGCAAACGATGCCTTTGAGAGTGCGTTACCGATCACCTCGGGTTTCGACGACCACCAGTTCTACCTGAAGGCGACGCTTCAGTCCGGCGAGTGGATGCCATGCGGTGGGATAGGGCACTCACTGTGGTACAAGTTCACGCCGATGGCCGACACCACCGTAGAGGTGCGTGACTGGCCTTCGACGGCTTTGGCCGCTTACACAGGAAGCTCGCTCGAATCGCTGTCACTCCTGACATGCGAACCATCAGATTACGCACCGATCCGGCTGCAGCTCCAGGCCGCCGAGCCTGTCTACTTACAGTTGGCGAGACGCGACTACTACGGATTGGCCAGTCCAATGTGGTTGTATTCGAATAGTGATTCTGATGATGTCTGGGACCATGAGGACAACTGCCCGTACATAGCGAATCCCGACCAGGTCGACGAGGATTACGACCGTCTTGGAAACGCATGTGATGCGACGCCACGCCACGACATTGCTGTGACTTCATTCGAAGCGCCAAAGCTTACGCTCGGCGCTGATCGACAAGGCGTCCTTCGATACCGGATTCGCGTGGAGAACAAGGAAGCCCACGACAAACCCCT
>JBDSHD010000047.1:0-11273 GCA_039918655.1 Dehalococcoidia bacterium
ACTGCGCCCAGGGATGTTCGTCTCGTCCTCAACTTCCAGCCACACCTTCGTCCACGCGCTCCTGCTCTTGAACCGCAGCCGCGTCTCCGTCTCCTGCCCCACCTGCAGGCGCTCGGTCTCTCGTTCCACCTCTATCTCCAGACCGCGGGACATGACCCGCGTCCAGACGAAGGACAGCGCGATCAACCCGCCGATCAGGTAAGCGCCGCGGTAGAACAACCAGTGTCCCGTGATTGCCGCCATCACAGCCGCCGCGACGAACGCGGCAAGCACGAACACCAGGCTGTGATTGACGATGATGAACTCGACGATGTCCGCCGGGAGCCAGGCCAGCCGCCACAACAACCGCCGCACGAGTTACCCCTGTCCGCTGACTTTCGGACGCACTCCGGGCACGGGGATCCCCTGCAAGCACTCTTCGACCACCTGCGCCGCCGTCACACCCTGCACCCGCGCCTGCGCCTTCAGGATAATCCGGTGCGACAGCGCCGAGTACGCCAGCGACTTGATGTCGTCCGGCAGCACGTAGTCCCGGCCTTCCAGAACGGCCCGAGCCTGCGCCAACCTCTGCATCGCCAACGACCCGCGCGGCGAGGCGCCCAGGTACACGCTCGCGTGCCCCCGCGTCGCCTCCACCACTTTCACGATGTACTCCTGAACCAGCACGTCCACCAGCACCTCCCGCACCGCCGACTGCAGCGCTAACACCTCCTGCGACTCGCACACCTCCGCCAGTTCGCCCACCGGGTGCCCGTGGATCTGTCGCTGCATCATCTCGCGTTCCTGCGCCGCCGCCGGGTACCCCAGTTCCAACCGGATCAAGAACCGGTCCAGCTGAGCCTCCGGCAGTGGGAACGTCCCTTCGTACTCGATCGGGTTCTGTGTCGCCAGCACCATGAACGGCTCCGGCGTCCGGTGCGTAATGCCGTCCACTGTCACCTGGTGCTCTTCCATCGCCTCCAATAGGGCGGACTGCGCCTTCGGGGTCGCGCGGTTGATCTCATCCCCCAGCACGACCTGCGAGAGGACCGGCCCCGGACGGAAGTCAAAGCCGCCCGAAGTCTGGTTGAACACGGAAACGCCCGTCACATCACTGGGCAAAAGGTCAGGGGTGAACTGGATGCGGTTGAAAGAACAGCCGCTGGACTTCGCCAGGCTGCGGGCGAGCATCGTCTTCCCGACGCCCGGCACGTCCTCGATCAGCAGGTGCCCGCCGCACATCAGCGTCATCACGGCAAGCTCCACCTGCGGCCGCTTGCCGATGATCACGCTTTCAACGTTATCGACGATCCTCTGGGCGGTATCTCTGGGTTCCAAGGATGGGGCGTCCTCCTGCCAGCGGGATGCATCCAGAATAACGGAAGTGCGGGCGGTTTGGTTCCTGTTGGGAGCCAGATTACGACGCGCGCGGCGATGGACGGGCCAAGGCGGTCGCCGAACGGGCTGCATATAAGGCGATGCTAATACGGGATGGCGGTCCAGAGGCTAACCTGTCATTAGCCTCCGGAAACTGTTTCGTAATTTTTATGTTTTGGGGATATCACGCCTCGTGAAGAATGGCTTCCAGCGGCTTGTCTCGGCCGCAGTTCCAAGTCCCTGGTTTCACTCGGCTCGGCGCCGAAACGTCGCAGCCTCGTAATTGAGGAAAACGAAATCGGTCGGGTTGACGTGGGTGCGTAACCCCGCCTCCCAGGGCGCAGCATGACAAGGACGGACAGTTCGGGGGAGCAGAGAGTTGGAGGGCCGGTGGGTTTGTGCGGGAGCGGGGATGCTGCGCCCCTACGGTGGCGCGCGGTGTGGGTTCCCCGTCCAGCGGCGCGCAGGCGCCTGCGCGGGAATGACGATATTGCCCGCGAGTATGACCAATTGGCGCGCACCCGTGCTACCATAACTCCCGCCGGAAGGAGGCACATTTATGTCAGTCCAGACCGAAGCCAAAGCAACCTACGAGGACATCCTCTACGAGTCCTCGGGACACGTCGCCACGATCACGCTGAACCGGCCGGACCGGCTCAACGCCATCTCCGGGCCCATGCTCCAGTCCTTCTCAAAGGCCTTTCAGGGCGCCGACGCTGACACCGATGTCCGCGTCATCATCCTCACTGGAGCGGGCCGTGGCTTCTGCGCCGGCCTCGACCTCAAGGACCTGACCAGCGGCACTGGCATCGGCGCCAACGGCGGCAGCGGTCTGGGCGCGGCACGGTTCGACATCAACAACAGCCCGCCCGTCGTCCTCCACAACACCGACAAGCCCGTCATCTGCGCCCTCAACGGCCCGGCGGCCGGCTACGGCATGGACATTGCCCTCGGAGCCGACATACGCATCGCTTCAACCACCGCCAAGCTCGCCGCCATCTTCACCAGGCGCGGCATCCTCCCCGAGAGCGGCGGCACCTGGCTCCTCCCCCGGCTCATCGGCTGGGCGAAGGCAACCGAGGTCGCCTTCCGCGGCCAGACCCTGGGCGCTGAGGAAGCGCTCGAGCTCGGCCTCGTCAACCACGTCGTCGAACCGGACCGCCTGATGCCCGCCGCGCGGGAGATGGCGGAGGAGATCGCGGCCAACGCCCCGCTGGCAGTCCAGGCTACGAAGCGGATGATGCGCATCGGTCTGGACGAGACGTTCGAGGCCAACGTCCACCACGTCTTCCTCCAGTTGCTGCCGCTGTTCGGCACGAAGGACTTCATGGAGGGCGTCCAGGCGTTCATGCAGAAGCGCGAGCCGGAGTTCACAGGGCGGTAGGCGGAGGCCCGCCGCTCCTGTTGACTAGACCTTGCCGACGAGGTTCCTGAGTAAGTCACGCGTTCTCTTGAGCGAAGCCGCCGGATCGTCGCCGACAGGGAATTCTCCCGCCAGGAAGTCCGTGGCCCCGGCTGCCGCGAGTTCGCGTATACGCCGCTCAACCGCCGCCTCGTTGCCGACGACTGCGACTCCCGCCGGACCAACCGCGCCTTCGATGTCCAACACACGCTGGTAGTTCGGAAGAGTACCGTAGAAGGCGAACGAGCGCGCTGCCTTCTCCCTGGCCTCGTCTTCGTTATCACAAACGGCGACCGGCAAGGCGCAGACCACCCGCGGTTGGGGCCGCCCCGCTTCCTGCGCGGCGGCGTTGATCCGCGGCACGATGTGACTCTCCAGGGTCTTCGCTCCCACCATCCACGTGACTGTACCGTCCGCCATCGTCCCGGCCATCTTCAGCATCACGGGAGCAAGAGCGGCGATGAGGATAGGTAGTGGCTTCGGCGTCGGCACAGATACGCTCAGCTGCACCCGGAAATTCTCCCCGGTGAAGCTGGCGGCACCGGTGTCGACGAGCGATTTAACTATGCTCAGGTACTCACGCATGTGAACGGCGGGACGGTCGTAGGACAGGCCCCACATGCCCTCGACAACGGGCTTGTGAGAAAGGCCGATGCCCAGATTAAAGCGGCCATTTGTGGCTGCTTGCGTGGTCAGGGCCTGCTGCGCCATGACGTGGGGGTGCCTCGGGTAAGTTGGCACGACAGACGTGCCGAACTCGATGCGAGAGGTGTGCTGCCCGGCCAGCGCGATGCAGGTGAGCACGTCCGGGCCGAAGACCTGGCCGTACCAGATACCGTCGAGTCCCTCGGTCTCCGCCCGCACGGCCGCCTGGATTTGTGCGTCGACGCTGGCCTGCCCACCGAAGAAAATTCCTAGCTTCACGTTGCCCTCCTCGATTGGAGCTCAGCATATGACCCATCCTCAGACACACGCAATCTAATCCTGTTACGAACCAAATCGTAACCACCACGTAACCAATGACAGTTGAAAAAAATGCGTAGTAGTGCTAGGGTGAGGCTGGCCGAATCCCCGCCGGGATGGCGGGGAGCGGGGGATCCACCGCCGCAATGGGGTGAATCCGCCGAAAGGCGGAAGGGCAGACCTCTCAGCCCTAACCCGACAGCTAACTCCGCAGGCCACTGAGACGGCCTCTCGTCTCGCATTGCCGGCAGCGCACCCCATTTTCGCGCCGGACACAGCGAGGCTACTGGTCCGCTACATATGGAGGTACCTTTGCGTTACTTTCCTCGGCGGGCGACCCGCAAGATGGACATCTCTTTGCTCCTCAAGGTGTGTCCCAACTGCCTGGGGGATCTGGTCCACCGGTCGGACTTCACCGGCGACTACTACCGTTGCCTCCAGTGCAACGGACGCACTGTCATGGGCGCACAGACGGACCACCTGACCGGAGTCCGAAGCGTGATCGAATCGAACCCTGGACGGGTCAGGCCACCGACGCTCCTCCCTCCAAACATCACGATCCCCTGACCCGCCCGCACGATCGGAACATTAGACACGACCCAGGTACCGTCGAACGGATGACTTTCGGCACGGTACCGGGTGCCCTCTTACGTGTTACACCATGTCTGGGTAATGTCGAATGGAGAGATAATCCATGGTGCCTACAAAGATTCTGATCCCCCTGGATGGCTCGGACACCGCCGCTGCCGTCATCCCCTTTGTACTGGAGATCTCGTCTCAGACCAGCGCCAAGCTTGTCTTGGTCACAGCGGTTCAGCAAGTGGGCGTCTGGGACGCAACGCTGACACTGGAGGTAATGGAGCGTGAGGAAGAGTTGGCGCAGCAGTACCTCGCCGAACAAGCGGCACAGCTAAGGGCTGCCGGGGCGTCAGTCGATACACGAATCACCCGCGGGGAGCCCGCAGAAGGTGTTCTGAGTATCGCGGACAGCGAAGGTGCGGATCTCGTCGCGATCAGCACGCACGGCCGGTCGGGCGTCTCGCGCTGGCTGTTCGGCAGCGTCGCGTCGCGAATCTTGCAGTCGTGCACCACGCCCGTCCTATTTCTTCACCCGAAAACTGGGGAGGATAAAGGCGCACCCGGGCCAGTCATCAAGAAGATCCTGGTGCCATTGGACGGATCCGATCTGGCGGGTTCAATCGTTCCCGAGATCGAGGAGTTTGCGCGCTCGATGGGTGCGAGTCTCGTCTTCTTCAACGCCGTTTCGCCGATCACCACCTACCCCGGCTTCGAGACGGCGCAGGCCACGTCAATCGGACAGGTGATCCAGGAACTGCAGGAGCAGTCGAAACTCGTGTTGAGCCGCGCCGCGGAGCACGCAATCCTGAGCGGGGTGCAAGCTACAATCGTGGTCACTCTGGACACGCCGGTTGACGGCGTCCTTCACGCTGCGGAGGACGTGGGCGCCGACCTGATCGCGGTCGCCACGCACGGACGCGGTGGCTTTGGCCGAGCAATGCTTGGCAGTGTCGCGGACGGCGTGGTGAGGCGCAGCACTGACAGGCCGGTACTGGTGATTCGACCCACCACGGAATCGTAGTTTCTTCACCGACTTGTCAGACCGGATTATCCTTCCGGTAGTCCATCAGTTCGCGGCAGTCGCCGTCGCTCACCTCGTACACGCGGGTGGCCACCTTCTCCAGCAGTCCAGGATCGTGGGCAGCGCAGATAATGGTCCCGTCGTACCTGGCGAGCACGTCGATCAACTTGCGGCGTGTTGTGCGGTCAAGGTGGTTCGTCGGCTCGTCGAGGATGAGGACGTTGGTTGGTTGAAGAGTGAGCTTGGCCAGGGCCAGTCTACTGCGCTCTCCCCCTGATAGCATTCTCACCCGCTTGTGGACATCGTCTCCCCGGAAGAGGAAGTTGCCGAGCACCGTGCGGACTCGGGTGTCGGTCTCATCGGGCGCCACCAGGCGGACTTCATCCAGGGGCGTTGATCCCGGGTCGAGAGCCTCATCCTGGTGCTGGTCGTAGTAGCCGCGACGCGCGAGTTCCGCCCAACGTAGCGATCCCTCGGCCGGCTCCAGGAATCCGGCGGCGATCTTCAACAACGTGCTCTTACCGCTGCCGTTCGGGCCGACCAGTACCACCTTCTGACCTCGCTCGACGTGCAGGTTCACATCGATCAGGACCACATGGTCACGACCGCGGCCGTCCGGGTAGGAGTGACCAATGTGCTCCATAACGAGCACGTCGTTCTCCGTGCGTCCCTTCGCTTCCAGGCCGATGTGAACTTCTTGTTCTTTGCCGGGGCGCGCGATGCGTTCGATCTTGGCCACCATCTTCTCCCGGCTCTTGACCACGGTAGCCTTGCTCTGCTTAGCGCGGAAACGGTCGATGAAGCGTTGCTGTTTGGCCAGTTCGCGCTCCTGTCGGCCAGCTGCACGGTCCTGCTGCATCAGGCGCTCAGCTTTGACCCGCTGGTACTCGCTGTAGTTGCCCGCGTAGCTGTCCACCTCTCCCTCACGCAACTCCAGGATGCGTGTCGCAACGCGGTCCAAGAACTCCGCATCGTGGGTGACGATCAGCAGGCAACCCCTGTACTCCAGCAAGTCTTCCACCAGCCAGTCTCGCGCCGCCTTATCAAGGTGGTTAGTCGGCTCGTCCAGGAGTACATTATCAGGCCGCCCCACCAACACCTTTGCCAGGGCGATGCGCATCTGCCAACCACCGCTGAATTCGCCACAGCGCTTGCCCTGATCAGCAGGATCGAATCCGAGACCCTGGAGCACACGACCGATTCGCGACTCGATCCGGTAACCGTCAAGCCGCTCGAACTCCGCGAACATGCCCGCCTGTTCGTCGACCAGCCGGTCCATGTTCCCCGCACCGCCTTCGAGTTCGCCAGCGATCTCGACAAGACGGAGGTCGACGGCACGCGCTTCCGGGAACGCCGTCCACATCTCGTCGAGTAGCGTGCGGTAGTTGTCGAGTCCGGCTTCTTGCCGTAGGTAGCCGGGCTGGTCGCCGCCCTTCCACCCTGCTCGTCCCTCGAAGTCCTGATCCTCACCCGCGAGGATACGCAATAGTGTCGTTTTGCCGGCCCCGTTGGGACCGACAAGTCCTACCCGCTCGCCCTTGCCGACGGTGAACGAGACATCGAGCAGGACCTCCAACGGGCCGTATGACCTGGCAACTGATTCAGCAAACAGCATTTCGTGATTGTTCCTGCGGGCGGGAGTGGCGGGAGTGCATGGGAGTCGAACCCACTCCCCAGCAACGCCGGGGCACACGGTTTTGAAGACCGGGGGGCCCACCGGGACCCTTCCACTCCCAGAAGCTAGGTTACAGTTGCCGGATGCTGAATGTCAGCGTCAGCGAAAGAGATCGTTCTCGCGGGGCCGCACGATGTCCCTGGCGGAACCTTCGCCGCGCGGGTAGTCGAACCCGCGGACGATCGCCACCGGAACGCCATCCAGCTTGTTCTGGACTAGCTCTGCGGCAGCCGCCAGCTCGTCAGCGACGCACAGCGTGCTGACCCGGAGTTCGTATCCGAACGAATCGGTCTGACCTACGTAGTCGACAAACGGCAGCATGCCGGCGACACCAATCGCGACGTTTGTATGCCCCTCGCGCCACGGCCGACCAAATGTATCCGAGATGATGACAGCGACATCGGCTCCTGTCTCCGACGAGATCGTCTCGCGGATCTCCCACGCCGACCGATCCGGGTTCTCCGGAAGGAGACAGGCAGTACCCTCAGGCCCAACGTTGGAGGAGTCGATGCCGGCGTTCGCGCATACGAATCCATGCAGAGTCTCGGTGATGAGTACAGGCCCGCGCTGACGCACGATACCGCGGCTCTCCCGGAGGATGAGTTCGACAAGGCGTGGATCCTTTTCGGTTGCCACAGCCAACTCCTCGGCTTCAGCGGAGGGGGTGACGTCAGCCAGTGGCACGACGCGACACTCGGCTTTGGACACGATCTTCTGGGTCACCACCAACACATCTCCAGCGGTGATGCCAGTCTCGCCGCGGGCAGCCTCAACGATGAGGCGACCCACGTCATCCCCGGCTTTCACCTCCGGGATCCCGATCAGCGGGATGACCGTAATGGACACTGCGGCGCCTCTAGATGCCGGTGATCCGGATGCCGCTGTGGGACTTATAGATCTTGTTGATGTGGATCAGGAGGCAGGTGATCTGCTCCGTGATCCGCGAGTTCATGAGGGGGCCACCGTCCAGGGCACGGACGTATTCGATCTCTTCGACGAGCGACATCACCTTTTTCTTGGCCGGCTTGTTATCGCCGCAGACGACTACATCCCCCTGCATCGGCTTGTCGACTCTCTGGAGCGCGGCGGCATCGAGGTGCTGGAAAGCGCTGACGACCTTCGCTTTCGGAAGGAGATCGCGCGCTTCTTCCGCGGCGGATCCGGCGTCCGGCATCACGGGACGGGGGCCTTCCTTCTCGAACACCATCGGCACAACAGTGTCCACGACGATGCGATCGTCGATCACTTCCGCCAGTTCGGTCAGGATCTCGGCGTGGCCGCTGGCTGGCACTGTGATGAAAACGATGTCCGCCTTCTCCGCGCCTTCATGGTTGAACCCGCCGTATATTTCCCCCTCCGGCACAGCCTGCAGGATCTTAGCGACGGCCTCGGCGGCCCTTTCTTCACTTCGTGATCCGATGAAAACGGCGTTCCCGGACTTTGCGAAGCGCATAGCGAGGCCTATTCCCTCTGGCCCCGTGCCACCAACAAAAGCTAATCTCGCCATACTTCCAATCTCCTGATTCAAGTAAAGCCCGCCGAAGTAAAGGCGGGTGAGCGCCAGTATATCCCGCGACTACCTGAGCCGGTAGTTATTGCCCTGCCGTGCGCCCTCCCGCTACAATCGGAGAGACTCGCCGGGATGGTGGCGCGGGGTGCGCCCTCCGGCATGATGAGTCACGGCCATCCGCCTGAGCGGACTTGCACCCCCGCAGCCTATATCGTCGAGCGTCCGCGCTCCCACCGGAATCAGGGCATGGCCGTAATACAGTCTCACGTTTCGCTGAATCGCCTTTCACACGTCTTCACCGACGGGCGCGTACCGCTTCGCGTCCTGCAGCACCTGACGTTCGACGTGCCGCGAGGTAAGTTCCTCTCGATCCTCGGACCAAGCGGTTGCGGGAAGTCTACGCTGCTTCGAGCGATTGGCGGACTGCTCATGCCCAGCGAGGGAGCGGTTACGGTCAGTGGCGCACAACCCCGCGAGTCGCAGGCGCGGCGCGAGATTGGTTTCGTATTCCAGGACCCCTCGCTTCTTCCGTGGCGATCAGTCATTTCCAACGTTCGGCTCCCGATAGAGATCGCCGGTCGCGCCGCCCTCCCCGTCGTGGATCCAGAAACTGTGCTGGAGATGGTGGGACTCTCGGATTTTCGTAACTACTACCCGCATCAACTCTCTGGTGGCATGCAGCAGCGCGTAGCGCTGGCACGAGCCATCGTCTTCGATCCGTCGCTCCTGCTGATGGACGAACCCTTCGGCGCCCTCGATGAGATCACTCGCTCCGCGATGCGCTACGAGCTATTGCGCATCTGGCAGTCCCAGGCCCCGACGGAGGAGCGCCGAACTGTTGTCTTCGTGACCCACTCAGTCGCCGAAGCGGTGGCCTTGTCCGACCGCGTGATCGTGTTATCACGACAGCCTGGCCGTATCGTGGCGGACGTCGACATCGAATTGCCGAGACCGCGCTCAGAAGAAGTGGAGCAGAGCCGACCGTTCCTCGATTACGCCAATCACCTGCGCCAAGTCCTGAGGTCGGCAGCATGACGAGCAGGATACGCGAAGCCGTGCGGATGTTCGCGCTGTACGTACTGCCACCGGTCGTTGCGTTCGCGCTTGTGCTGGCGTTCTGGGAGTTCTACATCGCCTGGAAGGACGTGCACATCATCGTGATGCCGGCACCCTCAGACGTCGTGGAGCGATTCTTTGAGGACCCTGAGTTCTTCTGGCGGGAGGCGTCGTGGACACTGTACGAAGCGACGCTTGGCCTCGCGCTGGGCTCTATTGCGGCAATCGCCCTCGCGGCGATCATGGCACACTCCCGGTTGGTGGAGCGCACGGTTTTCCCGCTCGCTATAGTCATCAAGGTCACACCGCTGGTAGCGATAGCCCCGGTTCTCGTAATTGTGCTCGGGTTCGGGACGACACCGAAGATATTGGTCGCTGCCCTTCTTTCGTTCTTCCCTATGTTGGTCAACGCCCTGAGCGGCTTCCGCGACGTCAATCCGGGCGCGCTGGAGTTCATGCACTCCCTGAGGGCTTCAACCTGGCAGGTATTCACGAAGCTTCGCCTGCCCAGCGCCCAGCCGTACTTGTTCGCCGCCCTGCGCATCACGTATCCGCTGGCACTCATCGGAGCCGTCGTCGCCGAATGGTTCACGGGTGACCGCGGCCTGGGGGTCGTGATCTACGTCGCCAATGCCAACCTCGACACACCAACTCTATTCGCCTCGATCGCGGTCCTTGCGTGCCTCGGGGTCATCATCAACATCGCGCTGTCCCTTCTGGAACAGCGCGTTCTCTTCTGGCACGAAACCGTGCGCACCACACGATAGGAGTCAACGATGTTTCCACGCGCCCTCACTGCCCTCCTGTTCGCCCTGATTATCGCGGCATTTGGAACGGCTTGCAGCGATGATGACGGCGATAACGACGCGGGCGGCAGCCCCACCACTGCCGCTTCCGAGACACCGTCCGAGCCCGACAAGGTGGTGTTCATGGCAGGATTCAAGCCGCAGGCTAACCTCCCGTTCGTTGGCGCCTACGTGGCGCAGGAGAAGGGGTTCTTCGCTGACGAGAACCTGGAGGTCGAGATACGGCACTCGAACCCCGGCGAGAACTTCCGGTTCCTGGCCGCGGGCGAGGTTCAGTTCTCTACGGCTGACGCCGGCTCTTTGCTCGAGAAATGGACCGGCGACCCGCAGTTACCGGTAGTGTCGCTGGCACTCATCGGGCAGACGGGCCAGCAGGGATTCGCAGTGCTGGCGGATTCCGGCATCGAGACTCCGTCCGACTGGTCCGGCAAGACCGCCGGTTACAAGGGTGCGGCCGTTACGCCGGACTACCTGGCTATCCTTGAGGAAAACAGAGTCGAGCGAGGTTCGATCGACGAAGTGAAGGTCGGCTTCGAGCCCCAGGTGTTAACTGAAGGCGCTGTCGACATCTTTCCGGTGTTTCTCGCGAACGAGCCCGACACTCTCCAGAGATTGGGCTTCGAGACGAAGCTATTCACAGCTGCGGATTATGGTGCGCCAACACTCGGCCTGACGTACGTGGCGATGGAGGACTACATCTCGGACAATCCGGACATCACTGCCAGGTTCGTCCGCGCGGCGCTAAAGGGCATCGAGTACGCGAAGGCCAACCCCGACGAGGCTATCGATATCGTGATGAAATACGCCCCGCAGGAGGACCCGGAGCACCAGCGCTACATGCTGGACACCGAGCTAGACATGGCGGAGGGCGGCGATCACCCCGAGCTCAGTATTGGCGCCCAGAC
>JBDSHD010000048.1:0-3032 GCA_039918655.1 Dehalococcoidia bacterium
CCACAGACGGCTCGCTATGACCTCGTCCCGGTCAACCGCGCCACGGTCGACCGCCTGGCGCCCGACAATGACCACCTTCGCAAGACCATGCTCCTGTCGCTCTCGCGCACCGGCCTGGTCTCGCGCCGGTCGGCGACGGCGCTCCTCGAGCGGACAGCCGATCCCGAGGTCGCCCAGACCCTGGGCTACTTCTACGACGAGATCGCGAGTGCGAAGCTCGGCGAGGAGCAGTACACATACGACCTGTCGGTGCCGGCGAACGTGACCTACGTGGCGAACGGCTTCGTGAGCCACAACACGATCGCGTTCATGATGGACTGCGATACGACCGGCGTGGAGCCGGACATCGCGCTCGTCAAGTACAAGAAGCTGGTTGGCGAGGGCTTCCTCAAGATCGTCAACCAGACCGTCCCGGCCGCCCTGCGCAAGCTCGGCTATGGCGCGGAAGAGGTCGACGAGATCCTGGCCTACCTGACCGAGCACGAGACGATCGAGGGCGCCCCGCACCTCAAGCCACAGCACCTGCCGGTCTTCGATTGCGCCTTCAAGCCGGCCAACGGCGAGCGGTCCATCCACTACATGGGCCACGTCCGGATGATGGGCGCGATCCAGCCGTTCATCTCCGGGGCCATCTCCAAGACCGTCAACATGCCCGAAGCCGCCACCGCCGAGGAGATCGAGAAGGTCTACCTGGAAGGCTGGAAGCTGGGCCTCAAGGCGATCGCGGTCTACCGCGACAACTCGAAGCGATCGCAGCCGCTCAGTACCGGCAAGAAAAAGGACGGCGACGCGGTCGTCTCCGCCGCGGACCAGGAAGAGCTGGAGAAGCTGCGGAAGCAGCTTGCCCGAGCCCAGGCGGAGGCCGCGCTGCCCCATCGTCATCGGCTCCCCGCCGAGCGTGCGGCGGTCACCCACAAGTTCGATATCGCCGGCCACGAGGGCTACATCACGGTCGGCCTCTATCCCGACGGCCAGCCGGGCGAGATCTTCCTCAAGATGGCCAAGGAAGGCTCCACGGTCAGTGGGCTGATGGACACCCTGGCCACGACCATCTCGGTGGCGCTCCAGTACGGCGTGCCGCTGCGCGACCTGGTCAACAAGTTCGCCCACGTCCGGTTCGAGCCGAGCGGCTTCACCGGCAACCAGGAGATCCCGATCGCCAAGTCGCTCGTGGACTACATCTTCCGCTGGCTCGGGTCTCGGTTCCTCTCGGATGAGGACAAGGCGTCGCTCGGCCTCCAGGAGCGCACGACAGAGGCCGGTCCGTTCGGGGCCATCCAGGCCGCCGTCATCGCCCAGGAGCCGATCGCAACGACACCCGTCGCAGAAGCAGGAGAGGCAACGAAGGCGACCGAGTCAGACCAGGCACCGAAGGCGATCGCCGTCGCCGAGGCAACGAAGCCCGCGACCGCCGAGCCGCTCGCCGTCATCGCCACCAACGTCGCCCTGGCCACCAGCCACGCCACGAACGGCCACGGCAAGGCGATCGGCAGCGGGAACGGCGGAGCCTCCCCCTCGACCATCACCCTGAACCTGGGCGCCACCAAGGTCAGCTTCCAGACCCAGGCCGACGCCCCCAGCTGCATGGACTGCGGCTCGATCATGATCCGCAATGGCAGTTGCTACAAGTGCCTCAACTGCGGCAGCACGTCAGGCTGCAGCTGAACGATTGAGTTGAAAATGGCAAACCATGAGCCCGGCTAGATGTTGGGCTCATGTTGTAGGTGTTGACGATTTCGTCGAATCAGGCGTATCGTCACCACATCATGTCGCTCGCCTATAGCTCCAAGACAAGATTCCGTCGCGCTTCCACCGCGCTCACGCCGGCGGAACAGTCCGTTCTTGGGTCCGCTGCCTCATCGCCGTCCCCTTCGCAAGCCTTCATGGACTACGCGCTGCGGTCGCAGCCTATTCAAGTGTTCTTCCAGACCCACGACGACGAGGCCTGCATTTCAGCCGCACGGTTCTTCGCCGATGCCCTGCGACAACCTAACGTCACCGCGTTCATTCAAACAGCCAAGCCGCAAGAGATGAGAGCCGCGGCCAGGCTGTTTGCAGTAGCGCTTGAGGCCGAACCGATTCGCCGATTCGTATTCTCGCGGCGCACCGCGGATCGCAATCGGGCGATCGAGTTCGTCGAGTGCAGCGTTCAAATCCTAGCCGAAGACTTTCGACCGGTTCAGGCGTCAGAGAACGACATTTCGACGGCCGAGGCTGCGGAAATCCTGGGCCTCCAGTCCGTCAACACGGTCAAGGCTTGGATTGGTCGCGGGCTCTTTCCTCGGGCCAAGGCCACGTCTGGCGGACACTGGCGACTCCCGAGAGCCGATGTTGAAGCCTTCGCCAGACAGCGAAAGGCCGCCGCCCAATGGGCGGAGTCAGGCGTCTTGCCGGCGCCCCGCGGCCAGTCCGACACAGATCTATAGCTCAGCCCAGCACTTTCCGCATTCTGAGCATCTGGTGGTTGGTTGCCCGGGCCGTGTAGCTGCCGTCGTCAACATACCCAAGCCCGCGGTAAAGCCTCAAGGCCGGACCATTGTCGAGTCGCACGTTGAGGTACACACCGATACACCCAAGTGTCGCCGCGAGAGACTCCACCAGCCGCATCGCCTGAACTGACCAGCGAATGGGTCCATTCGCATGCGAGTCGCGCTCACCTTGATATTCCGGGGCGATCCACAGGTGGTATAGGAACAGGTAATCGACCTCGGTCTTGGACCTTCGAGACGGATGGGGTTTGAGCACGATGTCGTAGGCGAGATACCCAATGACCTCATCTGCCTTGGTGACCAGTTGCAGACAGGCGCACTCTCGCCCGTCGAGGGCGCCCGTCCACGCACGGGCCTGGAAGTAGCTCGCTTCCTCTTGAGCACAGTCGGTGGAACCAGGCTCGAACATGTCGAGGCGCTCATCTGCCGGATCCGTCACCCGGTAGAAGAGACCTGTCCCGTCGAACCGCACCGACCTACTCGTCACTCAACCGCATCCTCGACGTACGCCCGCAACACAGCGCTGATTCGGCGGGCGTCCGC
>JBDSHD010000049.1:0-6734 GCA_039918655.1 Dehalococcoidia bacterium
GGGCGGATTCGAACCGCCGACCTCACGGTCCCGAACCGTGCGCTCTAGCCTGACTGAGCTACACCCCGCCGCGCTTCTGCGAGAAGCGAAACCGCCGGATCCCCGGCGGCAAGGAGATGGTAACAGAAGGCCCAATGCGTGTCGATGAACGGCTCGTGAATAGGAACAGCGCATCGTGACAAACACGAGTCCCACTGCCGAGAACCAGCGCGGCTTCCTGTTCAACGTCAACCTCGTATTCCTCTCGCAGATCGCGATTTATGGGTTTGCCTTTGGCATAAGGGTCGTCCTGGCGAGGGGGCTTGGCGACAGCGGACTCGGCACGTACGCCCTGTTTTTCACAGCCATTCTCGTCGCGGGCGGAATCGCGAACCTTGGCGTCGGGCTGGGCAACATCTACTTCCTAAACAAGGGAACACACGGGTATCGCGTGCTGCTCTCGAACAGCATCGCCCTTATCGGCTGGACTGCGCTCGCTGGCTGGCTGTTCGTCGGCGTGTGGGCTGTGGTGTTTGAGCCCGAGTTGTTCGTATCCGGAGGTGCCTACTGGCTCTACGCAGCTGCGCTCCCTGCCGTCGTGGCCTATACGCTGCTCACGTCATTCCTTCACGGCTCCAGCCGCTTCGTAGCGCTCACCATCGTGGCCGTCACCCAGGGGGCTGTCAGTTTCGTCGCGGTGGGGCTTCTCTGGGCTTTGGATGAACTAGACGTCGCTACGGCTATAGCGGCTTGGACCGCATCCTTCGCCGTTGCCGACTTACTCTGCCTCACTCTCGTTGGCATCGGAAGGATCGACCCGAAGATCGTATTGAAGCCACGATGGCGTCCACTGAAAGACCAAGTGGTGTATGGCATCAAAGGACAAGCCGCGAACATGGCGGCTCTCTTCAACTACCGCCTTGACCAATTTCTTGTCGCGGCCTTCATCTCACGCGCCGCTGTCGGTCACTACACGGTCGCCGTCGGCCTGGCCGAAAGCGTCTGGTGGTTATCGTCCGCCGTAGCAGTCGTGATGCTGCCCAAGCTAACGGCGATGGATGAGGATGAGGCACAGAAAGTGACGCCGATAGTCGCCCGCAACACCCTCCTCATCAGCGCCCTCGCGGCTATCGGTGTAGTCGTCGTATCTCCGCTGGCGATCCAGGTGTTGTTTGGCGAGGCGTTCTACCCTGAGGCGTTCTTGCCGCTCGTCTTGCTGATGCCCGGCATCGTAGCCGCCAGTGCGACAAGAGTCCTGGGAAGTTATCTGTTCAGCCGCGGCAGAGTCATCTATAACACCTACGCCACATTCATCGCCCTTGGAGTGACTGTAGGGCTCGATCTGGTCCTCATCCCGGTGCTCGACGTCGAGGGCGCCGCAATCGCGTCCTCCATCGCCTACACGTTTGCCTTGATAGCCACCGTCCATTGGTATCGCAACGTCTCCGGGCGCTCTGCTGCTGAAGCGCTGATCTGGTCTCCGTCCGATATCGGCTACTACGCCAGGGCGCTCCGCCGCGTTTTCCGCCGGATCCGTTCCGGATAACCCTACGCCCGGCGAGACATCCTCTCCCTGAGCACCAACCACACGAACAGCGGTAGCGCCAACTGGCGGCGTATCCGCCCCGGCTGACGTCCAAGCCGGTAGAGCCACTCCAGCCCGGCGCGGCGCATCCAGCCCGGCGCGCGTGGTGTCGTTCCGGACATGAACGAGAACGACCCACCCTCGGCCACTGCCACCTTCACCCTCACGCGCCCGAGATTGTCGGCGATCCACCGCTCCTGTCGCGGAAACCCCATCGCCACGAGCAGCATGTCAGGACTCGCAGAATTGATCGCTTCGATCACGGCCTCGTTCTCCCGGCCGCTTAGCCGGAAGTGGCCGGGATGCGTACCACGTAGATCCAGGCTTGGTACACGCTCACGAATACGGGCCGCGGCGCCCCCTACCTCCTCCTTGGTCCCACCAAGGAGAAAAACCGACAAACCGGCATCCGACAGTGCTCCCAACATCTCCCACGTGAAGTCCACGCCGCGCATCGCCTGTGGCAGTGGCTTCCGCAGCGATGGGCTGTTCACAAGCAACGCCCCTAATGACAACGGGAAGCCAATCAGTGCTCTCAGACGTGATCCACGTCCGCTCAAGTAGTGAGCGGCCCACAGGATTCCTGTGCCGTCCGCGAGGCATAAGGACGCCCCATTCAGGATGCCGCGCAGGTGCTCGTCGCCATGCGACGGGGGCATGAACTCTGAGTAGGGCTTCACCACGTAATGCTGACCCTCGGAACGCGCCAGTTCGACGATCGCCGCCGCCGCGGATTGGCGGGTGTGGGGGTGGATACGAACCCCCAGGACACTCACGGCCGGGGCGCCCATCAACTGCTCTTCTGCGCTCGGGCCAGCACCTCGTCGAGAGTGCGAAACGCGGTGTCAGGGACGTACTTGGCCCGGATCAGGGCCCGGCCGTTCTCGCTCAGCACCCGCCAGCGCTCTTCGTCCCGAAGGAGACTGGCGATTCCATCCACCATGCCGTGTTCGTTCCTCGCGACGATCAAGTGCTCTCCCTGGACGATATCCAGTCCCCGCGCCGCCTCTGAACTCGCCACCACCGGTACCCCGCGGGCTAGCGCATTGAGTATCTTGAGACGCGTCCCCCCGCCTGACCGGGACGAGTCTATCGCGACCCGTGCCCGCTTGTAGAGTTGCTCCACATCGTCGACCTCTCCGACGAACTCACTGTTCGGTGTTTCGCCAATTCGGCGCACCAGGTCCGGAGGTGCCCCCTTGCCCGCAACCAGCAGGACGGCCTCCGGCACCCGCTTGAGTACCTGCTTGTGCGCGAACGACAGATAGCGTTCGAGGCCCTCGATGTTCGGTTGCCAGCTAAGTGTGCCGAAATACAGAATGACAGGCTCGGTACCGGCAAATGATGGCGCCGGTGACTCCAGCAGCGCCGTGTCCGGGATGTTCGGAAGAACCTTGATCCGGTTCAAGTCGCCGCCGATCCGGCCCAACGAGCGGCGGTCATCCAACGAGACGGCAAGTGTGACATCGAACCGGCGCACCAACGCCGCCTCGTAGCGCTTAACGCGTCCCGCCTCGCGTTTGGCGAAAAGCCGGCGAGGACCGCCTTCCAGGTTTGCTTGTCGTTCCCAGAGCTCGTACTCAGCATTGTGCTCGTGGAGGACCTTGAGGCCGCGGATGTCCTCCGGCACGTACTGGGCCGCCAGCCAGCCGTCCGCCAGCACCACGTCCGGCTGAAAATCCGAGCCCTCCGATTCCACGAGGGCGCTCATTTCGCGACTACGGGTTCTCTCGATGCCCAGGGGCACGCGCGCGAGGTAACTGCGCAGGAGATTCAATGCGCTGCGACTGCGTGAATGCCGAACTGTGCGCACGACGCCCAGCCCGGCTGCCCACTTCTCCTGATCCTTTGTCAGCGGCGCTGACGTCAGCCCCACCAGTCGAACTTCGTGCTGCCGGCGCAAATACTCGATGATGCTGAGTGATTTGATGGTCGCGCCGCTGTCGGCTGGAAATGGAAATTGGGATGCGAGATATAGGATCCGCAGCCCCGCAACCTCAGTACGCCGGCCGCGCTGTCCGCGGTCCGGCGAGCTAACGCGCCCCCTTCTTGCTGATGACAAGCTTCACCGTCTTCATAAGGATGCCGAGATCGAGGGAGATGGGATGTCTCTGAACATACTCAAGGTCATAGCGCACCTTCTCATAGTGTGTCAGGTCAGACCGGCCGTTCACCTGTGCCAGGCCGGTCATTCCCGGCTTCACCTTGTGGCGCTGGCGGAACTTCCCTGGCCATGCCGCCACGATCTCCGGCATGTCCGGACGTGGGCCCACCAGGCTCATATCCCCCTTCAAGACATTCAGCAGTTGCGGAAGCTCGTCAACCGTGGTCTTCCTCAGAGTCCATCCGATCGCGGTTGCATGTCGTGGCCGCCCCCGTGGACTGAGCAGTCGTTTTGTCAGATCGCCAGTTGGTAATCTCTCTGCCATGTCACTGCCCTTGCGGTCGTGGTGCATCGTCCGGAACTTGAGGAACCGGAACCCGCGCCCATTCACCCCTATCCGGTCCTGCTTGATGAGCACAGGCCCGGGGGATTCCAGCTTGATGAGGGCGGCGGCCAGCGCGTACGCCGGCCACAAGGAGCTAATGAGGAGGCCCGAGACGCCAACGTCGAGCAGGCGTTTCGCAGTCGAAGTGGGGCCTGCCTCAACGTCGCCCGGCAGGTCCGGATATTCCTCAAGTGGCATCACGGTTTCTTCTGGCATGACCGATTCAGGGATCCGCGCATTTTCGGACTCGGGCTCGAAGTCATCGTACCCTCTGCCGCCGTACAGGGTCTTCCTTCTCGCGCGCACCTCTAGGTCCTGCCCGGCCTGCGAAGGCGCAGCCGCCGAAAGGCGCAGCTCGTCGGACTTGCGCTTTCGTGGACTCACGTTCGCGAAACCTCCTCCGCCACCGGCCTTGTCTCTCGCAAGTGGTCCGCAAGCGCCTCTCTCCACGGCCGCATAGTCACACCGAGCGCCGCCGCACGAGTGTTTAACAGGGTCGATACCACCGGCTTGCGGTACGGCAGGTTGAACGTGGCCTGGGTCGTCTCCTCAATCGGCACATGCAATCCGCGCTGGCTGACGATCTCCTCGGCCCATTCTTTTCGCGAGCACTCGCCGTCGTTCGCCAGGTGGAAGATCCCGTACTCGCGGTGCTTAAGCAGGCCGCCGATTGCCCCGGCAAGATCCACCGTCCACGTCGGGGAAGCGATCTCGTCGGTCACGAGCCGCAGGCGCCCATCGGTCCGCACCCGTTCGAGTATCTTCTCCGGGAAACTCACACGGCCGGGGCCATACAGCCAACTTGTGCGCACGATCTGGTGCTCATTCACGTTTGCTGCGACCATCTCCTCGCCAAGGAGTTTCGAGCGTCCGTATTCATTTATCGGGTTGGCACGGTCGTCCTCAACGTACGGCGCGCCTTTTCCCCCATCGAATACCTCGTTACTGCTGATGTGGACCATCGTTGCGCCGGCTTCACGGCATCCTTCCGCAAGGTACCCAGCCGCCTCACCGTTGACCTGCCGCGCCCGGACAGGGTCGCTCTCGCAGCCAGCCGTGTCAGTCCACGCCGCCGCGTTGATCACGGCATTCGCCTGGCTGTTCGCCACTGTCCGCATCACGTCATCTCGGTTCGCAATGTCGAGATCGGCATGCGAGAGGGGGAGCACTTCTTCACCTGCTAGAACGCGCTGCAAAGCGCCCCCCAGTTGCCCGCTGGCCCCCGTTATGAGGATCCGCATCTGTTCAGGCCAACCCATCCATCACTTCACGACCCCTCGCTCTAACTCTTCCTGGGTGTACTCGACCTGCTCGTCCTTCAGGTTTGGGTCGTACGGTGGGTCCGGGTAGTTAACCAGCCAGCCGTCCTCGTCGCCGATATTCTGCAGACCGGTGGCCACGTTCTTGGGAATGAAGAGCCGGCTCGGCTCGCTTGCGTCCAGCAGGTGCTCTTCACGGATCCAGGTTGTCTTCCCGTTCTCTTCGTGCGGGACGTAGAGGATGATTCGCATCCTGCCCTTCAGGCAGACGTAGCGGGCGGAGCGTACGCGGTGCAGATGGTACCCCTTGAAGGCGCCGGGGCTAGCCGCAGACAGGTAAACGACGGTTTGGTCGTCGTCCTTGAACATCTCGATCAGGAAGCCGTTCTCTTTGCCGCCGTGATCGAACGTCGTGACGCGTTTCGCAGACTCAATGCTAACTCGCTCGACCATTAGTCCCCACCGTAAGGGCGCGCTGTTGCCAGACGCTCCCCGTACTGCTTGTCGTAATACTCGGCGAAGTCCGCGTCGCGCACCTTCTCCCACCACCAGCGATTCTGCAGGTACCACTCAACGGTCTTCTCAATCCCCTTGCTGAAATCGTGTCGCGGCGTCCATCCGAGCGCCTTGATCTTGTCGGCGTTCACGCAATAGCGCCGGTCGTGACCGGCCCGGTCCTCGACGAACCGGATCAGACTCCGTGGCTTCTCCAACAGGTCTAGAATCAGCTCGGCCACATGGATGTTGTATTCGTGGTTCATAGCGCCGATGTTGTACGCCTCGCCCGCCGTCCCTTCGTGCAGGAGCAGGTCCAGCGCCTCGCAGTTGTCCTCAACGAACAGCCAGTCGCGCTGCTGCTTCCCGTCGCCGTATATCGGCAGTGGCAGGTCCTGCAGGGCGTTGCTCGAGCACAGAGGCACGAACTTCTCGACGTGCTGGCGCGGGCCGACGTTGTTCGCGGCGCGCGCGATTACTACCGGCAAGCCATACGTCTCGATGTACGCGTGACACTGCATCTCCCCGCCCGCCTTGCTCGCCGAGTACGGGCTGCGTGGCTTGAACTGGTCCGTCTCCAGGGACTGCTGGTCGCCCGGGACGTCGCCGTACACCTCGTCCGTGGACATATGGAGGAATCGCTTCACTCTCGCCAGGCGCGCCGCCTCCAGCAGCACATACGTCCCGTATACATCCGTCTGGATGAAACTTCCCGGTTCCATCAACGAACGGTCGACGTGCGTCTCCGCGGCAAAGTTCACCACGTAGTCAACACCCTGCATGACCCCATTCACGAGGTCCGTATCGGTGATGTCGCCCTGGACGAAGTGATATCGCGGGTCGTCGGACACGCCGCGCAGATTGTCCTGATTGCCCGCGTAAGTCAACTTATCCAGGTTAATGACACGGGCTTCTGGGTGCTCGCGC
>JBDSHD010000050.1:0-2846 GCA_039918655.1 Dehalococcoidia bacterium
GGAGACGCGGGCCGGGTGATGCTTCTTGCCCTTCGGAAAGGGGCCCGATGATCGGGTGCAGGCCTTTAGATGCCAGTGAATCGGCGTTGGCGAACAGCCAGGCCGAGTTTTCCAGCAGGCGGAATAATGGGACGAGTCCGTGCTGCCGCAGATCGTCTTCAGACCCGGCCGCGACGATCACTAGGTCAGCGTCTTCGGGCGGATAGGCTTCGGCCGCTCCGTGGACGGCCTGCACTCGGTAGCGGCGCAACCGGGCGGCTCGGGCAAACGCCTCGGCGATGTTCGGCGTGTCGCTCGCGATGCGCACGATCGGGAGACGAGCGAGGTCATCAAGCGATCCCGCAGACTCGGGGTGTCCGGCGGCGAAGATCATGCTGGCACCGATGCCGAGGCTGGCGATCGGGACCAATGGCTGCTGCGGGAACCGGACCTGCATTTCCATGACCCAGCCGAGGCTGGCGATGCCGATGGCGTAGTTGCCCAACGCGACCTGCATCGGGATGTCGCGCTCGCGGAAGACCCGGACCCGTAGGTCATCATGGGAGGTGACAGGCAGGCTTCGATAATGGCGCGAGCCCTCACCGTAGCCCTCCACCTGGACGCCACGAGACTGAAGCACCTCGGCCACCGGTGACCGCAGGTCTCCCGTCGGGAGGGCGAACTTGATCACGCTACCGGTCCTGCGCCAGTGCTTCCGCGACGGCCTTCGCGACCTCGTCCGCGTCAACGCATTTCCTGGGGGAACCGTCGTTCCAGTTGAGTGTGAAGCCGACGCCAGACACTATCACTTCACGCTGAGAGCGTTGGGCTCCGACGGTGACGCCGATCCCCAGGTTGCTTTCCCGCAGGGCGCTAGCGAGACGAAAGGCGTCTGCCAGCTCGCCGCCCTCCGTTCGCCGAATCGTTACAGTCGGCCCCAACGCAGCGGCTGCCGGGATTCGCTCAGCCAGCCTCTCCATCTCCAGTGCGAAGCCTGATGCGGGTGTCGGGCGTCCCCCGATCAGTCCGGCGAGCGAGTCGTAGCGCCCGCCGCCACCGATCCGGACACCATCGATTTCCAGGCTGAACACCGGTCCGGTGTAATACTCAAAATCGCGCACCCCCAGAGGCGATATCTGGTGAGGAACGCCGAGACCTGCGATCACGCTGGAGACGGACTGCAGTTGAGCAAGGGGCTCCTCGATACCCGGTATGTTGCTGGCGAGCATCGCGCGGAGGTTGTGCAGGTACTCGGGGCCATCGCCCTCCATCGCGAGTAGGCCGCTCACAGGTTGTTTTAGGGAAAGCTTGCCTCCAAGGGCGTCAAGAGCGGCGTGATCGCTGGCGAGGATGCGGTCGTAGACGCCAGCCTGTTCGGGCGGGGTGAGACCGGCACGGTCGAGAACGGCGCGCACGATGCCGGGGTGAGAGAGCTTCAAGCCCACGTCTACACCGAGGCGACTGGCAACTTCCGTCGCCATCAAGATTAATTCGATGTCGCCGTGCGGAAAGGTGTCGCCCAGCAGCTCAACGCCACATTGCCAATCCTCGCGCGACGCGTCACCCTGCTCAAATCGGAAGACGTTCTGGACGTAGAAGAGCTTGGCGTCGTCCTTGTCCGGCATATTCTCCTCGAACAGGCGAACCGTCGGAATTGTCGAGTCCGGCCTGAGGACGACGCGCTCGCCGCTCCAACCGTCCCAGTCGAGGAACGAATAGACACGATCCAGCATCTGCGGTGAAAGGGTGCCTGCCGAGGTGAAGAGGAAGAGGTGCTCGATCGTGGGCGTGCGGACTTCCGCGTAACCCCAGCCAAGGCACACGTCCCGGAACGAACTCTCGATCCGGCGAAAACGTTCCATCTCGTCGGGCAGGATGTCTCGCATGCCCCTGGAACGGATAGTTTCACCCATCGTCAACTCCTTCAAGCGGAAAAACCCCTCCCTTTACGTGGCGCTGCGGGGGTGCCTGGCAAAGGGCGGGGATGTCTTGATTCTAGCAACGAGGCACTGGCTGGTTCAATCGAACAGGGTAGCGTCCGCCAACGTATACTGGATCAGGACACGTATGCCAGATGGGTAACGCTCGCGCCAGACGACGGGCGAGGCGGGCAAGGCTCGCCGTGTCTTTCCTGTTGATCCTTTCCCCACTGCTCTCGATCGCCTGCAACTCCGGGCCGGACACTCCTCCGGGCGCAGTGCACGTCCTGACGACCGATGGCGATGTTGGACCTGTGATGGAGCGGTACCTCGACCGAGGTATCGATGCCGCCGAGGAGCAAGACGCGGCGGCGGTTGTGATCCGTCTCGACACGCCTGGCGGACTGATCACGTCGATGGACGACATCATCCAGCGCATCCTCAGCGCCGAGGTGCCGGTGGTGCTGTACGTCTCTCCGTCCGGAGGTCAGGCGGCCTCTGCGGGCACTTATATCACCTACGCTTCGCACGTGGCGGCGATGGCGCCCGGCACTGTGATCGGCGCCGCGACCCCTATCTCGGGAACAGGGGAAGACCTGGGAGACGACCTCCGGAACAAGGTGATCGAGAACTCGGTAGCGAAGATCCAGGGCCTCGCAGAACTCAGAGGGCGCAACGCGGAGTGGGCTGAGGACGCGGTCCGGCACGGCATTTCGGCCACGGCGACTGAGGCTGTCGAGGACAACATCGTCGAGTACGTCGCTACTGATCTGGATGACCTCCTCTCGCAGATCAACGGACACGAGGTGGAGCTGCAGAACGGCGAGCAGGTGGTGCTGGAGAGCGGCTCAGCGGAGGTGGCGTTCAACGACCAAAACTTCGTCGAAGAGACGCTGGAGATACTCTCTGATCCAAACATCGTTTTCCTCCTGCTGTCCCTGGGTTCCC
>JBDSHD010000051.1:0-3937 GCA_039918655.1 Dehalococcoidia bacterium
CATCGTCACCTGAGCCGCCGCCGGAGGCGAACAGCACCACCAACCCGACGACGATCATGAGCCCGGCGGCTGCAAACGCCATCGCAACGACGGGAATCCATCGGCTTTGCATTTTTTCGCCATTCATGTCGGGCTCCTCCTTTTCGTCTACTTCCTTCGATACCATCATCTATTTGGCGCTCGGTTCATTCCATCCGTCGCCGCGTACATTCTGGATACAGCAGACACAGGCAGATGCGGTCTGCCTTTCGGGTCTCCCCGTAGCGGAAGATACATACCGAGCGGTAGAGGCAGCGAGCACCTAACCCAGCTATCGAACCATCGGACACGAGAGCCGGCTAGCGGGTGAGGCCGATGTGCGATCAGAGCACGCTTGCGGCCACGATTAGCAGGCCTCCGACCACCAGCATCGCCGTAGCCGCGGCCAGGGAGCCCTTAAGTGCGCCAAACATCCTGACTTCGCGCTTGCCCCTGGCCGAAAACAGGTAGGCCAGGAGCATCCCGACTGGTCCAAGCACTAAACCCAGAGCGACGCCCTGGGCGGTCGGTGAGTGCCGCCATTGCTCGGCCAGGCTCGCATCGTCATGAGTCATCGCAGAATCCTCCTATGTGTCTTGCCGTGGCCCCTCCGAGATCGCGCCGCGGCGATCGAGGGTCACTCGATACCGGTGCTCAAACACTTTCGCGGCCGCCCGGTAAACCTGAAATCCTATCAATGGCTGCTTTTCGAACAGGTCGAGGATTCGTTTGCGCGGGATTGCGAACACTTGACCATCGGTAGCGGCTTCGACAGTTGTGACCAGCACCGGCGGATCGATGATGACAGCCAGCGGTACGGTTTCACCTGCATGCGCCGTTCGGACGGGAATCTCCGGAACGGTATGGGTTAGCAGGCGAAGGTCGCCGTCCAGGATTACAAAGAGCGTTTCACCGCGGCTGCCCCCCTCGGCCAGGCGCTCTCCGGCGCTGACAGCTTGCCGATGGCCGATCGCAGCTATGTACCTGAGTTCGTTATCCGTGAGTCCTTCGAAGACGTCAGACTCCCGCAGGCGGTCTCGGAACCATGTGAGTTCGCTGGAGTCGATCAGGATTGGCCGCTTGTCCCCGGGCACGGCCCTCCCTCCGGGGATGGGAGCGGAGACGGGCCGTGCGAGGTCAGGCGCGTCCTCGGGTTCAGCCGCCGGTGCCTCCGGGTGTGACACCTGGAATAGCAGCAGCACAAGAATCGGGAACAAAATGCCCGCGAAAGGGATCAACAGCCCCAGGACAATGATCAGGTTGTCTGAGAAGATGTCCATCCCGTCTCTCCTCTTCTGCCGCCCCACTGTATTCGGCGACGACCGGTCTCTCGTTCCGTGACCATGACTTCCATAACTGGGATTACCCTCCGTCCTTATCTCCGGTGTAGGCCGCCGGTACTGGTAACTGAAGCACTATCAATCCGAGCGCTCCATCAACCACCACCAGCCTCTCGCCGTCGAAGGTGAGGCCAGCCGGCGTCTCAAAGATCGATCCGGCACTCGGGTCGCTCGTATCTCGGCGCCCGATCACACCCAGGTAGTCCCCATTCGGCCCAAACACTTCGATGGCCGCCTGAAGTCCGTCGCTGACGAAGATCCGGCCTTTCCCGTCCACGGCTACACCCTTTGGTCGTGCGAGCGATCCCGCCGTGTCTGCCAGGCTGGCGAAGTCGCGGATGAACTCACCTTCAGGGGATAGCTTCACTACCCGGCCGTTAAGAGTATCGACGACGTAGATGTAGCCCTCAGCATCGACGGCCAGACCGCCTGGCACGTTGAGTCCCTGCGATCCTCCGGTTCTCGTGCCGGTGCCAAAGGAGCCGATGCGACCACCTTCGTTGCTGAGGATTAGTACACGGTGGTTGTTGGCGTCCGATACGATGATATGACCTGCAGGGCTGACGACGACCCCTATTGGCCGGGGTGTATCTCCGGCTGGCGGAGTTTCGAGCGATATGACGCGCTGGACGGAGCCCGCGGTGTTAAGGACGACGATTTGCCCTGCAAGGGCGTTCGCGACGAACAGGCTACCGCCATCTGTGGTAATCGCCATTGGCTGGCGCAGGTCAAGGCCGGGATCGGAAGTCCCGTCGAGCGTGCCCACAAGGCGACCTTCGGAGTCAAGAGCGAGGATACGGTTATTGCCGGTGTCGAGCACGTACTTTGTACCGTCGATCATTGCGACGGAGGTAGGGAGAAGCCATGTGCCGCCGACCGGCTGCCCGATGGATTGGCTTATGGTAGCTGGATAGTTCAGGGTCGATATCTTCCGGCTAACCGGAACGCCGGTCTTCACGCCCTCGATCGGCGGAAACAGGACTGCCATGATCAATCCGCCGGCTATCAAAAGCGCTATCACCGCGCCAAACGCCGAGATAGCGTCGCGACGCCGCGGCGGCTTTCGGTTCCATTGTTCGTAAGTGGTCTTCTCCATCTCGTCCCTTCACGCACTCATTGATCCACGTGACAGCTGGCGCAGAGCGCCTGAAAGGAACCCTCGGAGTCGTATTCCACGGTGGTGATCCGAGTGTTCGGCTGGCTGCCGTGGGGATTGTGGCACGTCAGGCACATCACCCTGGTCCCGGGCCCCGTTCCATCCTCGTTCCACAGGCGCGTACCACTGTAATCGCCCGCTTTCGGATTGAACTGAGTGTCCACGGGGCGCATCCCTGCAGCGATCGCGTCGACTCCCACCGGATGGTCCGCCGGCCCGGCCCGGAAGTGGCAGTTCCAGCAGAAGTTGGCATCGGCGGGAACGCGGAGGAATTTCTTGTTCTGGGTCCCGTGGGCGTCGTGACACCGGTCGCAGTCCTGGCCAGTAACCCCCGCCGTCCGAATGTGGTCAGGCCGCTCGGCGTTGAACACGTAGCTTCGCTCTCGTGTTACGGTCCCGTCGTGGCAACTGAAGCACAGGCGCTTCAGGCCGGCGAAATCACTCCCCGGGTTGGGTTGGCCGTTTGGCCAGAGTAGCTGTCCGGCGGCATCGCGCGGCACATGGCAGTAGATGCATACCGGCTCGCCGGCTGACGCCACGTCGTGGGCGGTACCGGCCACGTCCTTGTGCTCGCTGAGCGCAACATCGCTGCCGGACCGCACAATCATCAACGCCACCGCTGTCACGGTAAGCAGAGCTACAACCCATAACAGCGCTCTCATGGGACGCTCACCTGCACCTCGGACGCCTGGAACACGAGCATCCCGGCAATGCTATCCAACACATAAAGATCGTTACCGTCGATCCTGACGATGTGCGGCTCCTGGAGGTTCGGGTCAGTGACTGACCCGAGGTAGGAGCCGTCGGGCGCGAAGACGGATACCTGGCGTGCAGCGGTATCACTAACGAAGATCCGTCCGGCCGCATTGACGGTCACACCCTGCGGCGTGTCCAGCCATTCCTCTCCGATTACCTGCAAGAGAACTCCCAGGGGCGAGTATTTCTTCACCACGTGGTTCCCCGTGTCACTCACATACAGGTTGCCTTCTTCGTCAACAGCGAGGCCGGTGGGCGTGTCAAAGCCTTCATCGCTGGCAGACGCAGTTCCCTCGCCGATCACCAGTTCGAACTCACCGCGGCCATTAAGGAGGATCACCCTGTGATTGGCGGCGTCGCTCAGCCATATTCTGCCCGTGTCTGATACGACAATGCCCGTCACAATGACCGGGTTCTGCCCTGCTGGAAGGGAAGGGACGATTGAACCCTCTATCAGACCTGACTCATCGACAACAACGATCCGGTCTCCGTTCGGGCTAACTATGAATAGCCGCTCCCCCAGTGAAGACATGGCCGGCGACCCCTTCAGTGACGTTCCGTCCACGCCCCGGCCTTGTTGGATCGGGATCAACTCGCCGTCCGGCGCAACCGTCACGATCCGGCCGCCGGTCGAATCCAGTATCCTCACACGTCCGGCGGTAATTGC
>JBDSHD010000052.1:0-2907 GCA_039918655.1 Dehalococcoidia bacterium
GCATCGCGAACGTACCGCCGCAGGGCGGGCGTAAGCACCCGCACCAGGACTTCATCCAGATCAACACCGGCAACGTGCTATTCGTGCTCGGAGGCGCCTTTCAGGGCCTCGATGAGATTATCGATAAGCGCATTGGCCGCGGACAGCGAACGCTGGGCTTCAAGCCGTCGCCGCCGATCGATGTCGTGAAGACTACAGACGAGTTGATGGCGAAAGTCACGCACGACGACCTCCTCCAGTACGGCCTTATTCCCGAGTTCGTTGGCCGCATCCCGGTGGTGTCCGCACTCCACGCGCTGGACAAGGACGCGCTGGTGCAGATCCTGACGGAGCCGAAGAACGCGCTGACGAGACAGTTCGAGGAGTTCTTCGCGCTGGACAACGTCGAGTTGGTGCTGACAGAGGATGCGCTTGAGGCGACAGCCGAGCAGGCTCTGCGGCACAAGACGGGTGCGCGGGGGCTGCGCACGGTGTTGGAAGACTGCCTGCTCGAAGTGATGTACGAGATACCGTCTCGCACCGACGTCAAGAAGTGCGTCGTGGACGGCGACTCGATTCGCGGAATCAGGCGGCCGTTGCTGCTGAACCGCGGCGGCCAGGCCTTGGACGTCTGGGGCGAAACGACCAAAGAGACTGCCTAGGGGGCGTCTGGGAGCTTATGACCACTCAAGATAGGGTCACCGTTGGGTTCCGGGTCGACATTGTTGTCGAGCCCGACGACGGTGAGTTTCATGCCTACTGTCCCGCGTTGAAAGGACTCCACGTGGACGGCGGCACAGAGGAAGAAGCGCTGCGAAACGCCTCTGAGGCTGCGCTGGCGTACCTTGAATCGCTGATCAAGCACAACGAACCGATACCACTGGCCGTGGTCAGAACGGACGCACGAAGTGAGGCGCCGCCAGGTGGAAGCACGCACTCGCAGACTCTTGAAGTCCGAGTGGCGTGACCCTTCCCAAGAGTGTCTGGAGCCAGCTTAAGAATAAGAGCGCTGACGAGCTGATCAGCGCTTTGTTGAGAGACGGCTGGTCTGAAGACTTGGTCAAGGGATCGATTCGCGTATACCGGCACGAAGACGGACGGCGTGTGGCGATCCACTATCATCCGCGAAAGACATATGGGCCCAGGCTGTTGAGCGACCTACTTGACGACATCGGGTGGTCGGAGGCTGATATGCGGCGACTAAGCTCGTGCGGTAGATTCGTTGTCGCTCGTGTTAGCGCGCTGATACACTCGATTTTCGTGGCAGGGTAGCTCAGCGGCAGAGCAGGGGCTTCATAAGCCCTGTGTCGCGGGTTCGAATCCCGCCCCTGCCACCAGACTCAACTCTCCTGACTAATCTGGAGGCGAACCGCCATGGCGAAAGTTCTGCTTGTGCTCTACGACGATCCAGTCGGCGGCTACCCGAAGACGTACGCTCGCGACGACATTCCCACACTTGAGCGGTATCCCGATGGCCAGACGATGCCTACTCCCGAGGCGATCGACTTTACGCCGGGCGAACTCCTCGGCAGCGTTTCGGGCGCGCTGGGGCTGCGGAAATTCCTCGAGGGCCGGGGGCACGAGCTGGTCGTCACGTCCGACAAGGACGGGACTGACAGCGTGTTCGATCGTGAACTCCCGACCGCAGAAATCGTCATTTCGCAGCCGTTCTGGCCCGCGTACCTGACTGCTGAGCGCATCGCCAAAGCACCCAACCTTAAGCTCGCCGTCACGGCGGGGATCGGTTCGGACCACGTTGACCTGCAGGCGGCGATGGACCGGGGGATCAGCGTCGTCGAGGTGACCTACTGCAACAGCATCAGCGTCGCCGAGCACGTGGTGATGATGATCCTCGGCCTCGTGCGGAACTACATCCCCTCGTACCAATGGGTCGTGGCCGGAGGCTGGAACATCGCCGACTGTGTCGCCCGTTCGTACGACGTTGAAGGCATGACCGTCGGCACGGTGGGCGCGGGCCGAATCGGCTCGGCGGTCTTGCGGCGGCTCAAGCCATTCGACGTGAATCTGCACTACACCGACCGCCATCGGCTCCCGGAGAGCGTTGAACGCGATCTGGGGCTGACCTACCACCCGTCGGCGGAAGCGATGGTGCCGGCCTGCGATGTCGTCACGATCAATACACCGCTGCATCCTGAGACGGAGCACCTGTTCAACGACGCACTTATCGGAAAGATGAAGCGGGGCGCCTACCTCGTGAATACCGCACGTGGCAAGATCTGCGACCGGGACGCCGTGGCGCGCGCTCTGGAGAGCGGCCGCCTGGCCGGGTACGCAGGGGATGTCTGGTTCCCGCAGCCGGCGCCGACGGATCACCCTTGGCGAACGATGCCGCACCACGGCATGACGCCGCACGTCTCCGGTACGTCGCTCTCGGCCCAGGCCCGTTATGCGGCCGGCACGCGCGAGATACTGGAGTGCTGGTTCGATGGCAGGCCGATCCGGGAGGAGTACCTGATCGTGGACCGGGGAAAACTCGCCGGCGCTGGCGCCCACTCGTATAGCGCCGGTAACGTAACCGGCGGCTCGGAGGAGGCTGCGCGCTTCAAGCAATAGGGAGACGCCCTCCTTGACCCTCAACCCCTGACCCGAGACCCTCATACGCATGCCTGCCCGCCTTGCCGCTGCCTGGCGCGATCCGTCGCCGCTTTCGGCGCGGCTGATGCTGTTTACGGCGGCCTGCCTGTGGAGCGTCGGCGGTCTGCTGATCAAGGAGATCGACACCGGCGCGCTGAACATCGTCTTCTTCCGCTGTTTCTTCTCGGCGTTGCTACTGGCGCCGTTCCTGCGGGGGAGAAAGTTCCCGACGCGGCCGGACACGATCGTGTCGATCATCATCTTTGCGCTGCTGTTGGTGTTGTTCGTGGCGGCGACCAAGGAGACGACCGCGGCGAACGCGATCTTCCTGCA
>JBDSHD010000053.1:0-3260 GCA_039918655.1 Dehalococcoidia bacterium
GCCCGAGAAATCACCACCCATAACATTCCCCTGACCGGCGCCCATCAACTCCTCGACGATCACGCCCTCCCTGAGACCGCTAACCATACTCTCAAAGGTGGTTTCTCCCGGTTCGACAGTGATACTCGTGGCGCCTATCGCTGGTTGACTGGCGAGCGTCCTCTGGGCACTACCAGTTGATGCGACTCCTGACAGGGCAGCCGACTGCAGGTCGTACATGAACGACCGGACGACGCCGCGCTCTACCAGTGGTATACGCCGACTGGGAACACCCTCGCCGTCGAAGGGCCGAGAGCTTACGCGCATCGGCAGGGTCCCGTCATCGTAAATCGAGAGGCGGGTGTCATACTTCTCCGCGCCGAGGGCGTCGACGAGTGGGGACTGACCCTGCAGAATGAGGCGCCCGTTGAAGGCCATTAGTAAGGGGCTGAGCAACGCCTCAGCGACTCCGAGCGACGTGAAGATCACGGGCATCGTCGCAGTCCTGGTTTCGGCGTTTCGCTTGCACCGCTCAAGCTGAAGCAGGATATCCCCTTCGATAGCCGCGCGGTCGAGGTCTGGCCGACACGACGCGTCAGCCCCACCAACAAACAGCATGTCGGTCCCGCGTATGAGCGTGCCGGAAAGCCAGACGGAGACGGCGGACGACCGGTGCGTGAAGCGACCGCCGTTAGAGTTCGCCAGGGTTACAGTTCCGGTAGCTCGTCTAACCGAGGCATCGCATTGGAGCTCGGGTTCTGCCCGGCGGACCGTATCGACGAGGTGTTGACCGATCTCAATCAGCTCATCGACAGACATCCCTTCGGAGGCCGGATCAAACGTATCGACACTGGCGGCTTCGGCCTCGTCCGGGAACGAGAATTTCGCCTCTGGCCCGAATGGTGCAGTCTCGACGGCCGCCGCCACGACGTCTTTTATGTCACCAGGGCGGGTGCTGGAGGCGAAACCGATTCGTCCGTTTACGATGACTCGCAGCGCAACACCGGCGGTCTGGCGGGAGTTCAGTTCCTTCAGTCTATTCGCTTCAAAGCGGACCGGAGTCTCCTCAGTGACAACCTGATAGACCTCGGCGTCCTGCGCGCCCCGCTTTCTCGCCTCGTTTAGTATTGAATCCAGCAGATCAGACATTATCGCGCACCGACTACACAGTCCTGGATCCGAATATGGGGGCTGCCGTTGCTCACGGGCAGCGGTATCTGACCGCCCTTCCCGCAGCCGCCGCCCTGGTTGAAGCCCAGGTCCTTGCCAATCGCATCGATGTTCTTCAGGGTTGTGAAGAGGTTGCCGGTGAGCTTGACCGGCCGCACCAGCTCAGCGATCTTCCCATCGCGAATCATGTACGCCTCACCTGCGGAGAACGTAAACATCTCCATGCTTGTTGTGCCGCCAAACCAATTGCACGCGTACACACCCAGCTTGATGTCACCAATGATGTCTTGGAAGGACGCGTCTCCAGGTTCGATGTAAGTGTTCGTCATTCGGACGATCGGTGGAAAGCGGTAGTCGATCGCGCGAGCGTTTCCGCTCGGTGGCTCGCCCATCTTGCCTGCTGTTTCCCGTGAATGGAGACGGCCCACGAGCACTCCGTCCCGGATGAGATCAGTTTTTCGAGCCGGCACACCCTCATCGTCGTAGGCGTAGCTTCCCCGCAACCCCGGGACCGCGGCTCCGTCCACGATATTTAAGTGCTTCTGGCCGAACTCAGTACCCAGCACCATGATCTCCTTCATCCGATCGTTCTCATACACAAAATCTGATTCCGAGAGGTGACCGAACGCCTCGTGGCAGAAGACGCCTGCCAGTATCGGATCGAGGATCACGGGGTATACGCCGGGCTCACAGTACGGGGCGTTGAGGAGATCTACCGCCTTGTTCGCGACAGAGAGTGCGGACTCCTGGAGATCCTCAACGTAGGAATAGTCGTTGAGGGCGCCCAGGCTCAGACTGGCCTGCTGCATATCGCCGTTTCGCTTTGCGGTCGCCGCCAGTCGAGAGACAACGTCAATTCGTTGCTGCTCGATGTACGAGCCCTCGGAGTTTGCGAATGTGACCTGTTTGTGGCTGTCGTGGTAGACGATGTTTGTGCTGGTCACACCGCTCACCGACAGCATGGCGTCGTTGTACGAATCGAGGATTTCCTTCTTCCGGGCCAGGCTGATCGTGCGAGGATCGCGACCTATCTCCGGCGTGACGGTCGCTACGACTGGATCCACGCTAGCGAGGACGCTCTTCTCTGATCCGACCCGGCGGGCCTGGGCGACTGCCCCCGCTACCCGGTCGCTGATCTGGCCAGGATCGTTGAAGCTAGCGAATCCCCAACCACCGTTCACAAGAGCGCGGACACACCCGCCAAAGTTCGCTACGCGGCCGATCTCCTCCAGATCTCGTCCACGGTAGACAATCCGGTTGGCGGCAGTATCGTCGATGCGTAACTCAACGTAGTCAGCGCCATGACTCCTTAGCGCTTTTCCAATCTCATCACGTGTTAGCCGCTCACCACTCATGTAATCTTCGCACCCTCTCGATGTTGATCGCGTTGGGCCTCTTGCGAGTCACCGAATTTTGGTTCGGTGCCCTTTATCAGGCGGCAGATATTTGGGAGGTGCGTAATCAGCACCAGAGCCGTAGCAAAGAGGGCGAATACGACCTTTGTGTAGTTGAAATCAGCGACACCGAAGACCGCCAATAGTAGGAAGACGGTGGCACCGAGGGGCACCGTGATTATCGACATTGCAGACATATAGCGGAGGCCGAGGAGGATGAAGATGCCAACTGCTGTGAGCCCCACAAACACTGGTAACGCCATCGCCGCGTACACCCCGAATGTGGTCGCGACACCGCGCCCTCCGTGAAAGCCGATGTAGACCGGGAAGTCATGGCCGATCACCGCGGCGATCCCGGCCGCTACCTGGAGATCGTAGCTCTCGAACACCAGCCAGACGGTCATTGCGGGGATATACCCCTTGAGTGCATCCGCAACCATGACGGCGAGGAACGGGCCGCGGCCCAGGACCCGCAGGACGTTCGTCGCGCCCGTCGAACCGCTCCCGTAATCTCGGATGTCGACACCCTTGAGGACGCGTGCCATCAAGTAACCGGTTGGTATGGACCCGATGAGGTAAGCGCATATGACAACTGCTGCCAGTTCAATCAGGTTCACATCTCCGACGGTCACTCGCTGCGGCTCCGAAATTCCAGTTTAATCGCGGTGCCCTCAAACCCAAAGCGGTCGCGGAACTTATTCTCCAGGAATCTCCGAT
>JBDSHD010000054.1:0-2718 GCA_039918655.1 Dehalococcoidia bacterium
GCAAGGAACGCCGCCGGCGACCAAATCAACACCTCGGAAGCTTTCGCCGGCGATTGCGGCAATATCCTCCTCGATGACTCGCCAATCTGGGCGATTGCGCTGTAGTGTCACGCAGGCGTCTGCGTCATTGTCGATGGCGGCAACATGCCGAAACCCTGCGGCTTCCAGTCCGAGAGACTGGCCACCCGCTCCGGCGCATAGCTCCAGAACCGTTAGCTCACGCAACATCAGAAGCCCTCGATAGCGTCCAATCGGATCGGCCCAGCAGGCGAAGCAGGCGGCCGGTTCCGCGTTCTAAATCGCACTCTCGAATCGTAACAACAGTCCAACCCAACTTCCGCAGGTGAGTGGCACTCCGGCGATCTCGTTGGACATTTCTTGCTATCTTCGGCAGCCAGTATGACGTGTTGGATTTAGGAGGTCTCGCCTCTTTGCATACATGCCCGTGCCAGAAGCACCCGTGGACGAACACAGCGACACGGCGACGGCCGAAGACCAAATCGGGCTTGCCAGGCAACTCTCTCTGGTGCAGGCGGAAACGATAGCCCGCGGCATGAACCTTTCGCCGGACAAACAGTTCTGGCTTAGTATTCGTGCTTCTTATCGCGGCCATGTTCCGGCTGCGCTGGGGAGAAGGGGAACATCCGATCATCCAATACCGATTCTGTGTCCGGAACACGCACCCGGCAATGGTTCTGATGATCGTTATCTGGACAACCTGATAGAAGTTATGTCAGAATCGGCGGCCCTCGTCAATCAATTCCCGGATCGTCTCCCCCTCCAGCAGCCGACCCTTCCGAAATGCCCGAATCTCGGCGATCGTCGCCCTGACATCTTTGGCGCTCTTTCGGGCGATCTCCTCCACCACCTCGTCTTGTGTGATCAACCTTCCTGCCTCCTCGTCGTCCAGTCCCTCCTCGATTCCCTGCAGATAGAGCAGATAGTCAATCGCGTCCCCGATGCTTGCATCATCAGCCAACTCCCTGCTGAGGGCAGCGATGATCGCTTTCTTACCTTCTAGACGTCCCATATCTGCGATTCCATGTTGTTCATTCTAAGCCAATCACCCCCGTACCATCCCTTCCCTTCTCCCCCGCTGCGTGGCACCCTCCCTCCATCGGAACGACCAAGTGAGGAGGTGGCGGATGCCCGACAAAGCACGCGCCGACGATTAGCCGCGTAACCAAGTGGTAAGTCGGGCTAGGCCAGATCGGACCAGGAACGGTTCCGGATCTCTTCGAGCGCCTCAGATGACCACCCCAGCACGTCCTTCAGAAATGGGGCAACAAGCATGATCCGCACCCTGCGCCGGAAACGATCGGCCGTCGCACCTGGGTCTGTGAAATCACGATCGTTGGTGACGAAGATATCTACCTCACCGTCCAGCAGGGCGAGCGCAATGGGGACGTCCCTCTCGCTGCGCACGAGGTCGGCGTTCTCTCGAACATGGTTCGCTGTCGGCATCGGCAATTCTTCGTGGACTCCCGACGCAAGAAAGGCCTCGATCACAGACGACTGTTGCGGGTCGCCAGCGTGTCGGCGCGCCTCGATGATCACCTGTTCCGCCAGCACGAGATCGAAAGCGCCCGTGAAGGCCGAGCGCATGACCTCAAACGGCCAACGCGGCAGGCGTGCCCCGGCGATCAGCACGTTCGCATCGAAGCTGACGCGGAGCTTAGCGTTTGGCATAGCGCTCGCGATAGATCTCTTCGCGTGTGCGCTTCACCGACTCCACAATCTCGTCATCAGTGGGCTCTGGGCCGCGAGTACTCAGGCCGGCCTCGATAGCCAGCCGCGTAAATTCTCCTGCCGCCTTTTCACGACGTAGGCGCTCAACGATGTCGAAGTCGGCCAAACTCACAAAAGCTACAAACGGCGTGCCCTGTTTCTCCACGATCACAGGCTCCCCGGTGTAGCGGACGCGGTCCGTCAATTCCGCGAACCGAGTCCTGGCTTCCCGGGCTGATACTCTCTTGGTCATAACCTGCTCCTTCCTCAGTCCATGTTAAGGAAGTGTGTACACACTGTCAACTGCGTACACTATGTACGCGTCAAACGGGAGTTGCCCGGCCACCTCAAGCAACCGTTGGCGGCGACGCGTTGAACTCGCTGACCAGGTTCCGGAGTTCGGCAATCTGTGTTCCCAGCGCATCATCCTGGGCGTTGAGGTGCGCCTGTATCTGCAGGCATTCATGGAGGATCGCCTCGGCGTCCTTGTACGTCTGTTCGCCGCGCTTGTCCGCCGCCTTCGACTGAATATTCTGGCCCACGATGATGACGGGGAGGAGCACCAACTGCAGGAACGTTTGGGCGATCCACGCCACGATAATTATGCTCTTGCCGCTGCTGATCGCCGCCGGAAAGCTGATCAGGGCGAGGACTGTGAACAGGTAAGCCGTCCACATCGTACCGACAATCGTCGTGACAAATAGTCCGAGCTTGCCGTTGACGCCTCCCCTCTCATCGTCGACCTTCGGAGGCGGCGGTGCCGAACCTCCAAGCCGCTTTCTCGTGTGGGGATGAGGTGTGTGGTCGAAGACCGGGGGAATTTGGCTCATGTCGACTGTTCTCCTTAGGTTGTATTGATCCGCGCTGGCTCCCCCTACAACTCCTGCTCCGTCGGCCTGATCAGCATCTCGTTGACCGCCATCCGTCGCGGCCGCGTCACGATGTAGGCAATCGCGTCCGCGATGTCGCCCGCCTCCATCCGCTCCATGT